>JBGPJS010000100.1:0-10334 GCA_041485505.1 Gemmatimonadota bacterium
GGGCGACCGCTCTCGACCACCAGCTTCACCGCTTCCACCTTGAACTCTGGACTGAACGACCGTCGATGACGAGCCATGGGACACCTCCTGCCTCCAAGATGGAGGCTCAGGTAGGTGTCCACCAAATCGGGGCAGGCTCAGACGCTGCCGAGCTGGTCCTGCACCACCGAATACTGCACCACCGTGCCGGAGGTCGAGTCCCGCACGCCCAGCAGATCGTCCACCCCGCTGCCCCAGGTGTACTGCCAGAGCACGGTGCCGCCGGAGTCGGTTTCGAAGGCCACATTGGGCCCCGTGGTAGACGAACCGGGTGTGGGGGACGGCGTGACGGCGTGACAGCGGAACGGCGGACAGGCGGAACAGCGGAAAGTAGGGTGCGATAGCGGTGGCGACAGCAAACAGATCAAGTCATGTCCTGCATGCGCAGGAGAGGGCCCTTCGAGGGCCCGAGCGAGAGGTGGCGATGAAAAATCCGACCCCGCCGGTGGCGGGCGGCTCAGGACGGCTCAGCGGCCCGCGACCACCGAAACCATCCGGAGATCTTGAGTTAACTACACCGTGGTTGTGCAGGGACCCAATATTAGGGTGGCGGCTCCGACAACTTCATCGGCTTGCCGTTTACCTCGTAGATCAATAGGGTATCATCACCAAGGCTGGAAGGAAGGGGCAATGTGTCATTCTGAATATGCCAGATGCCGCTCGGTTCACGTTGAAGGACAACCCCATACGAGCGGAATGTCGCGGTCCAAGCGGGCGGGCCTCCTTGACGGATCAGATTGGTTGCGGTCACGATGGCACGGTGAAGATGGAGGTGCTCAACGTAAGGCGCGAAGGCAGGCCAGATCCGGCCGAGCAAGTGCTTGACTCCTAAGGTGTCGGTGACCGGCAGGGGTGATTCATACTCGAGCTGGAGAGCAGGATCAGCACCATTGAAAACCCAGTACTTGACTCGATAAACCGTAAGCGTGTCCCCCTCGAGGAGGCGCATTTGCTTGTTGTTCCAATGGTACGGCCCGAACTGTCCGACCGGCTCTTGAGCCCTCCCGCGAACAGGAGTCATTGCTAACAACATCAGGAATAACGGTATGCGCATGACGGATTCCATGAGAACACCTCAACAAAGAGCTCTTCAGCGGAAGGACAGTCAACGGGGAAGACGAAGGCTGCTCCTTCTTGCCTTGCGAGTCAAACTTGGAAATAAGAAGGAGGCCGGTCACTAAGTAGCTAGTGGCGAATCACTAGCCCAACCAACCCGGCCCCCGCCACTATACGAAGTGCTTCTTCTTTCGTGAAGCCGCGACTCACAAGTGCGTCATAGTAGTTTTTCGTAAAGGTTGCCAGCTGCTGGGCAATCTCCGGCCGCCCCAACGCGGAAATGGTCGCGGTGATCTGGGCTTGGGCCATGTTCGTCATCATCGGACCCATCATGGTGTTCATTTGATCAACCTGTTGCTGCATGTTGATCGTTTTCATGCTGTCCGGCTGTTGAGCCTCCAGTTTGCCTGGCAAGACCAGCCATGCGATAACAGCCACTAGTGAGGTCAGGCCGCGTACACTCTGTAAATGCCGCACTGCGGTGGTCATAAGGGCTCCACTAGGTGAGATCAAGTATTTGTCGGCTGCCTTCGCGCCCCAATCCCCGAATCGGCGGTAAAGCCGCCTGATCGGTTTCTCGTTGTCGGGCCCCCCTGGGGCGATAGGAACAAAGTCCAATTCAGTTCGAGTTCGGTGGAACTGGGTCTGCAGCCTATTGGAGGTCGCTCCGCAGGAGGTTACCGCCCGGGAAGGCCGAGCGCAACGAGCTTCCGCCACTTCCGCAGCTGCACGGTGTGGAGCGGCCAAAATCTGGGATCGGATTACTTGCTTGGCAGTGATCGTGCTTCGTTGTCCATTAGACTATTTCCTGGCTCACTTCCGCTTTCATTTCCCACGGATCCTCCTAATATCCATTACCCAGCGTTGGTTCTAATTGGTCGGGTCCTGAGAGGAAGGTGAGGCGTCTTTTCACTCTCTAGCTTCCAACTTCAGAATCTGAAGTCCGGTGAAACCTGGGATGTATTGAATCCTTACCCACAAGCCATCATGCATGGGTCCGCCGTGCGCTGATGTTTGGTGGAAACCATTCACCACAATGAAGTCAGAGTAGTGAAAGCAAACTTGTGATACGCAAAAGCTCTCGTCCTCATGACCGGAATAGGGCGCGGGGTGAAACTGTTCAACAGGCCCTTCAACGATCCTCACGAGCCCCCGAGCCTGAAGTTGTCGAATCTCTCGCGAATTCCTCCACGTGAATGCAAAGTTAACGAGGGACCATGTCAAGCACACGAAAATAGCCCCGGTTGCGATGTTACCACGCGGCAGTTGGGGTTTGGCCCAACTGCGTACGACGACAATCAGGGCCACAAGAAGCCCGACGCTCGAGTGCCACCATTCGGGCTGAAACTGGTATAGCACTTTGTAACCTACCGCGGTAAGCATTGACTCACCCCCGAGCTTCGGCCTT
Source organism: Gemmatimonadota bacterium (assembly GCA_041485505.1). Lineage (GTDB taxonomy): Bacteria > Gemmatimonadota > Gemmatimonadetes > Gemmatimonadales > GWC2-71-9 > JBDUEA01. The sequence continues at coordinate 2,504 of JBGPJS010000100.1, forward strand.
CAGCGTTGCTCCTGCGCTACAATTCTCCCTTCTCGGATCCCCTTCTTGCGAAGCGAATCAAAGGCGGTTCGGTCTGGTCAGCCAAGCGGGCATGCCGAGGAATGCCAATAGAATGTTGGTGCCAAGAATCCTATTTCCTCAATGTCAGTCTCGCTCTAAGGATGGCTTCCAATTTGACCCTGCGGTATTACACGAGTGTACCCGGCGGTTCCATACGCCCCCGTACCTGGGGTGGCGCTGACTGTGAACCCTGCGTCATTTCCGGTGACACAAACAGTGACACCGACCCCTTCGCACCCACCACCTGATATTCCGCTGAACGACGCTATGTTCGTAGAAACGCCAACCTCGGGACCGGCCGATATCCCAACACCGGCATCGAAACCCACCCGGTAGTAAGTTCCAAACTCACCATGGGAAGTCTGGTAAGTCCCAAAGGCGATGGTCATCCCATACTCACCGGCTATCGTGTAGGACCGACCCTCAAAGGTGACAAACCCACTCTGCGAGGGATCTCCTGGGCCCTGCTGCGCCTGTGCGGTCGCCACCCACGACGGACAGCTTCCGACCGTGCAAGTGTAGGTATGGCCGTCCGCGTAGGTCACGACCATTTCGGTGTGCTGGTTGGCCTGCTGCCTGGCCTCAAAAGCGTCCCACTCCCCCTCGCCCCAGGCGATCAAACCGGCCGATCCGCCCCCACCAAACCCCCCGACCTCCATGTTCCTCCCATCATAGGACACCGGATGGGTCGCGTCGTAGTTCATACTCAGCCCACTCGGATCCCTGGCCTCCAGCGGCTGACCGCTGACGTAGCCGTACAGGTTCACCCCCCCCTCATATCCCGCCGGATCTTCCTGCACAAAGCGCCGCTGGGCCGGATCGTAGTATCGCGCCCGGTTGTAGTACCAGCCGGTCTCCTTGTCGTACTCCCGCCCCGCCCACTGGTAGGGAATCCTGGGCCCGGCACCGGAGGAGTCCTTGGCCAGCAGCAGGCCATAGGGCGTGAAGCGCTGGTTCAGGATCCAGGTGCCATCCCGTTTCACCACGCCCCGAATGCTGCCGAGCTGATCCTGCACCACTGAGTACTGCACCACCGTGCCGGAGGTCGAGTCCCGCACGCCCAGCAGATCGTCCACCCCGCTGCCCCAGGTGTACTGCCGGAGCACGGTGCCGCCGGAGTCGGTTTCGAAGGCCACCTGGCTGCCGCGGTAGATGTAGCGAATGTATCCCACGTCCCCGCCGGTGACGCTGCGGTAGACCCGTTTGACGATCCGCCGGCCCAATACATCATAGCCGTACCGCGCCACCAGCGAATCGGCGGGCCAGCCGCTGACCTTGTACCGGACGCTGATCAGCCGGTTGAGGGCGTCGTAGCCATAGGTCCAGGTCCGGGTACCGGCAACCTTGGTCGCGACGATCTGTCGCTGGTTCCCCGCCGAATCATAGCTGAAAGTGTAGGTCCAGGGAGCTGAGACCCGCGAGAGCAGCCGTCCGGTCTTGGCTTCATAGCTCTCACTTCCACCCGGGGTGTAGATGTTCCCGTCCTTGTCGAACCACATCGAGTCGCTGGCGAACAGCCCCCAGGTTGGGGTCTGCCGGTACTGCCGCCAGGAGAGCAGCCGCTCCCAGCCGTCGTAGCGGAGCGAGTCGACCGAGCTGTCCACCGCCATCCCACTCCCGTGTTGCTCGGTCCAGGTGGGGCCCAAGGCGTCACCGGTCCAGTCGTCGTCGGGGTGGCCCTCGGGGTCGTAGGTCCCGGCATTCCAGGTGCTGGCCACGGTGTGCGCGATGAGCGCGGTGGTGCTGGTGGCGGTGTACTGGTAATCCTGGCTCTCCAGCGCTCCGCTGCTCAGGGTGCTGCGATTGACCATCCGCCCCTGCCCGTCAAAACCGTAGCTGGTCGAATCGTCGAACGGGGTCACCACCTTGCTGAGAAGACCGCGGGCCGCGTCATAGCGGATGGTCCAGGCACCATTGGCGTTGGCGATGGCGCTGTCCCGCTCAAAATTGTCGTAACTGTAGCTGGTCCATCGGGCGGTGCTGCCGACATACGCCGTGTCCGTCAGAAGCCGCCCCCGCTTGTCGAACCGGTAGCGCAACTCGCCGTTCACCCCGCCGATCGAGTCCACCGCATTCGCGAAGTACACCCGGGTCATCTGATCCAGCGGCCCGGCATAGACCCGCATGAGGGTGCCGACTCCCGGCACCACCGTGGCGGTGTCCCGGTTCCGGGAGTCGTAGGAGACCTGGATGGTGTCCCCCCGACGGGTGATGGTCTTCTTGAGATTCCCCGCGATATCGTACACCAGCGAGTCCCGGGGCGGGGTGCCGAGAGTGCTGGGCGACCGGCGGCTCAGCACTCGGCCCAGCCGGTCGTAGAGATAGCGGGTCGCCTTGCTGGTGTCGTTGCTCACCAGCCGGAGGGAATCCCGCCCCCCGCGGTCGAACCGGTAGCCCACCTTCTGGGTGTGCGCGCTGTCGGTCCCGAAGGCGGGTGGGCTCAGGCAAGGATCGCATTCGTCGGTGCGCGCCACGATCGCCGAGTCGGTCTGGTTGGTGACCCGGTAGTAGGGCGTGGTCTTCCGCCACTGCCACTTGGTGACGCCGGTGGCGATCCGCACCTTGACCCGCTGGAAGCTCGTCGCGCCGCGCCCGTAGGTGTCGTAAGTGGCGGAATCCAGCAGGGTCTTGGCACCGAACTTCACCATGAGGGTCGCGACCCGCTGCTTCCAGGTGGTCTCATAGGTGTAGCGAGTGAACACATTGGTACTGGGCGGCAGCATCGAGTCCACCCGCCCGTCCGCGAGGTACCAGTACTTGGAGACATACCCCGCCGGATCTCGAGTCTCCGTGACATTGCCCTTGCCATCGTAGGTGATGCTGTCCACCTGGCCTCGACTGTCCACTCGCTTGACCACCCGGTGGTTGGCATCGTAGACCAGGCTGTCCAGCCGGAGGATGCCCCTGCCGTTCTCCACCCGGTTGATCCAGGACCTCACCAGCCGCTGCTGGCTGTCGTAGCCGGAATAGACCCGGGTGGTGTCCCCCCCGCGCTTCCCCTCGCTGGTGAGCACCCGCCCATCGCCGGCGTAGCGGCTGCGGGAGATCAGGCCCAGGGTGTCCCAGGTGAGCCGGTTCTGGGCCCAGCGGTTGAGCCAGGTCCGGGTGAAGTGCCCCAGCGGATCGGTGATCTGCACGTAGGGACCTGCGCTATCGGTGCGGACCAGCCCGCCATAGCCCCGGGATTCGACCGCGGTATAAGTAATCGTGGGCTTGACCCAGCTCCCGCTTGGGTCCTGCACCAGCGGGAGGAGGGCCTGTTTGGGCCGCCGACGGAAGGTGGAGTCGTAGACCACGATCGTGGTGTCGGTCAGGACACCGATCCGCTGGGTCAGCACCACCGTCTTGAGGGTGGAGTCCGGATATGCCAGGTAGACGTACCGGGACGTCAGCGGGGTGCCGGTGGGGGAAGGCAGCGAATCGTAGAACAACTGGTTGGTGGTGGTGTTGATCGAGTCCTTGGTGACCCGCCCGACCGGATCGGTCAGATTGCTCAACCGGCCGCTGCTGTTGTAGCCGAGGGTGATCTCGTGGCCGGTCGGATCCCGGAGTTTCTTCAAGGTGTCGAGCCCGCCGTTTCCGTAGGCCAGCGAGTCCAGGTTGCCGTTGCGGTCTACCGCCGCGGCCAGGCGGCCATAGCTGTCGAACCGCACCACCGCGCTATCCCCCCGCGCCCTGAGCTCCCAGCCCGAGCCGGTCTTCTTGAGGGTGACGAAGCTGCCCGGAGGCGGAAGGTACAGGCTGTCGCCGTTGCCCCGATAGATCGTGGCCGTGCCGGTGGACCCCACCAAGAGTCGGTCTTCCCCCGCCGCGACCAGTTTGCTGAACCCACTCGGCCACCAGCCGGAGCCGTACATGGTCTGGCGCCGGTCCACCAGCACAGCCTCCACCGAATCGATGCTGGTCTTGAGGGTAGCACCCTTGGTGACCGCGACCTCCACCTTGAGCCACTTGCGGGTCGGTGTCGGGAAGGTCGAGCTGGCGAAGTCACCTTGCAGCACCACCCGACAGGTCAGGGCGGCACCGGTGGTACAACTCGGGTTGGTAAGCTTGAGCGTGTCCTTGACGACGCCACCGTCCTTGAGCCGCACCACGATCTGATCCGGGGTTCCCACCGTGGGCCACCGGAGTTCGATGTGGACCGGCACCAGCACCCGGGGGTACGATTGACGGGTGGAGTACACCAGCCCGGCCGAACGGGCCCCACCCATGGCGAAGTAGGGAATCGACGAGTAGCCGGTCTCCACCTCGGCACCGCTCACCGAGATCCCGGGCCCGAATGGCGCCGAGAAGCCGCTACCCAGAGCCTCGAACGGGGTCCCGTTCCAGCTCAGTACCGCGGTGCTGTCGTTGGGGAGCCGGGCGGTTCGGGTCACGGTGGTGCAGCCGCTGTGGGTGTCGCACGCCCGGACCGTGATGAGGGCGGAGGAATCGGCCCCGACACCGGTAAGGCCCAGCGTCGAGTCCACCTCCCACTCGATCAGGCCCCGGTTGACCCGGGCCACGGTAAGGGAGTCACCCCGCCACTTGGTGATGGTGTCGGTCCGCCAGAGCAGTACCGTCTTGGTAGTATCGATAGGATAGAAGCCGGGCAAGAGCCGCACTCGGATCACCGGGGTCCGACTGCTCACCACGGCTGTGCTCCCAGAGGTGAGTCCCGGCGCCAGGATGGTCACGCTGGGCGGGGCCCACGCGGTGATCGTGTCGGTGGCGAAGCCGGTGGCGGCGCCGGTGGCGGTGAAGGTCAGGGTGCCGCTGGTTGCGCCGACACTGTAGGTCGCGGTGACGAGGGTATTGGTCCCGTGGGTCAGTGAGGCGGATCCCGGGCTCACGCCGCTGCAGCTGATGCCTCCGGTGACGCTGCAACTGAAGATGTAGCTGTCGTCGCTGGTGCCGGTGTTGAACACCCGGAACTGGGTGGTCCAGGGCCCGCTGTTCGAGGGCTGGGAGATTTGGGTCTCCCCGTTGGCGGGTTCCACGTCCACGCTGAAACAGCCAGGAAGGCAATCGATGTGCACCCCGCCCACCGGCGAGGTCGGAGCCGGCTTCGGGCGAGGCCGCGGGTTGCCGATGGTCTGCGCCCCAAGACTTGATGCGGTACCAACCACGAGAGCGAACACCACCATCAACCAGCGGAGCCCAAGGGCGAGAAGGCGACGCGACACGGAACGCTCCGGAGTGCGGGATGCCCTCTCCAAGGCAGGCGATGTGCCGCTAATAACCCCGCAACCCGGTGTGGCCCGACAACGACTTACCCATCTCCCGCGGACTTCGAACCCGCCCGTAGTCTCAAGAGTCTCAAGACCGTCTGAGACTGATGAGACTCCGGGCCTGACGCACCGAGAGGTCCAACTCCTTCATCCTCCGAAAGAGCGTGCTGCGGCTCATCCCTAGGCGCTCCGCCGCCCGGCCGGCATGCCACGTCTCCGCCTCGAGGGCAGCGAGCAGCCGGGCGCGGTCCCCGAAACCCGCCGGTGGCGCGGCCCGGTCGGTCGCGCCGAGGTCGATGGCCTCCGCCAGCAGCGGGGCGGTGAGGTCGCCAGTGCCCGCCAGTACCGCGGCCCGCTCGATGGCCGCCCGCAATTCCCGCACGTTGCCTGGCCATGAGTACCGCTCCACCAAAGGTGCTGCTTCCGGCAAGAGGTGTTTCCCCTGCTCGGCGGCGAAACGATACGCCAGAGGCCACAGGTCCTCCGGCCGCTCGGCGAGCGCCGGCAGTCGGATGACCACGCCAGCTACTCGCTGAAGCAGATCCCGCCGAAAGGACCCGCCTTCGACCCGAGCGGTGAGATCTTCAGACACCGCGGCGACCAACCGGAATGACACCATCCGAGAGCCGGTCTCGCCCAGCCGGCGCACCGTCCCGGTCTCGAGCGCCCGGAGCAGTTTGGCCTGACCCTCGAGCTCAAGGCTGGCCAACTCGTCGAGGAAGAGGGTGCCTTCGGCCGCCGCCTCGATCAGTCCTACCCGGTCGTCGATCGCCCCGGTGAAGGTGCCCCGTCGATGACCGAAGAGCAGGCTTTCGATCATCTCGCGGGGGAGGGCGCCGCAATTGACGTCGATCAGAGCGCCGCGCCGGCTGCTCCAGCGATGGATGTGCTGGGCGAAGAGTTCCTTGCCGCTACCGGTGGGCCCGACCAACAGGATCGGGAGGGGGCTCCGGGCAAAACGCTGAGCCAGCGACACGGCGCGCTTGAGGCTGAGGGAGTGCGCGATGATGGGCGAGAGGTCGTCCCCGACGGCTCGCAGGGGCCGCACCGATTCGGTCACGGGGATTCTCCCGCCGGCAAGTGCGGCGCCGTCACACTGTCCGCATCGGCATCCGACCGGATGATCCGCGGCGTGAGGAAGAGGTAGAGCTCCGTGGAGGTGTGCCGCCGGCTGGTGGAGCCGAATAGCCCGCCAATGATCGGCAGGCCCGAGAGAATCGGTATCCCGGCGTGGGTACGGTCTTTCTCCTGGTCCCGAAGCCCACCCAGTACAATGGTCTGCCCGTCCCGCACCAACACCTGGGTGCTGGCTTCCCGGGTGGAGATCACCGTCGCACTGAACGCCACCTCGTCGGTGGCCTGGTTGATCTCCTGCTGGATGACCAATGAGACGTAGCCGTCCTGGTTGATGGTGGGCCGCACCGTGAGCTTGGTCCCCACATCACGGTACTGCACCACCTCGTCCCGGGCGGCGCCGTCGGTCGGTAGGGCGTGACTCACCTGCACGAAGGGCCGCTGAGAGCCGACCAGGAAATGGGCCTCGGTGTTGTTGGAGGCGAGCAGGACCGGACGGGAGATGATCTCCACGTCTCCATGGGACTGGGCCACCCGGAGCGTCGCGTCGATGTCGCCATGGCTGAGACCCATCAGCCGTAGCACCATGTCGCCCAGGCCCGCCGCCCCACTGGCACCACCATTGCTTTCGCCCGACCCTTTGCCGCCCGCCACATCCTGGGAGTGCACGAAGAGATCGGTGCCGAAGGAGAACCGCTGATCGTGCCGAGCCTCGACGATGAGGACCTCGATCAGCACCTGCAGGGGGCGGATGTCGAGCTGATCGACCGCCTGGGTCAGCACGTCGAAATCTTCCCTGGAGGCCCGGACCAGCAGGGAGTTGGTCAGTAGGTCCGGGACGATGGTGACCTGGCCATTCAGGGCGGAACGACGGTACGGCGGTACGGCGGTAGGAGCAGAAGCGTCGGCAGAACCATTCGGGGACTCACCCGTCCCGCCCTCCCGGCGTTCCGTCGTACCGCCGTACCGCCGTTCCGTCATCCCGGCGTTCCGCCGTAGTTCGTCCGACAGTGTACCGGTCGACAGGCCGCTCGAGCCGGCGAACTCGCCACTTCCACCAAATAGCAAATTTACGGTCGCGGCAACATCCGACGCCCTCGCGTGCTTGAGCCTGATAGTGAAAAGCTGGATCGATGCCCCCCCTCCTACCGGCGTTACCGCCGCTACCGCCGTACCGCCCTGGGTGGGAGGCTTGGGGGCGATATGATAGAAGGCCGAGTCTTCGGTGAACTCGAGACTCTGAGATTCGACCAAACCCTTGAGTAACACCGCGACGCCGGATCGTGCGACCGGTGTCGGTGTTTCCAGGGTGACTCGGTTGGCCGGAATACCGGCTGTGAGCACCGGCTTGGGGAGATAGCGGCCCAGCGCCTGAATCACGGCGCGCAGGTCAGCGTCCACGAAGCGGACGCTGACGCTGTCGTGGAAAGCCCGGACGGTGGTGGTGTCTTGGGCCCATGCGTTGGTGCCGAGCGAGAGGGCGAAGA
>JBGPJS010000101.1:0-10326 GCA_041485505.1 Gemmatimonadota bacterium
CGACGGAGAACTCACTCCATGTGTTCATCGAAAACCGCCTTGTCCCGGTTCTTGGCCTCGTTGATGCCGTGGGCCTGCGACAATCCCCGGGCGCCCTTGAAGATCGCTCCGCTGATGTCCGCCTTGGCGAATTTCGCGTCCGTGAGATCGGCGTTGCTGAAGTCGGTCTGGACCAGTTCGCCGTTGCTCAGGTCGGCGCCCCTGAGGTTGGCTCCGGTAAGCCGGGCGTAGGAGAAGTCCACCTTGAAGAGATTGGCCCCGGACAGATCCGCACCGGAGAGATCGGCGCCGACGAAGGCCGCGCGCATGACTCCCATCGACTGGTTGCCGGGGTCGGCCCCGATATTGGCGTTGCGGAGGATGGCGCCCGCGAGTTTGGCACGCTTGAGATAGCCGATGATTCGGGTCTCGCTCAGATCCGCCCCGCTCAGGTCGGCCTCCTCGACGATGGTCGCGAAGAGACTGGCGTGAGCCAGTTTGGCCCGCCGCAGATCGGCCCGGCGCAGGGTGGTGCCGTCCAGATTGGCGCCGGTAAGGTCAGCGTCCGCGAGGATCGCACCGGTCAGATCACAGGAAAACAGGTTGGCCCCGGCGAGTTTCGCCCGGCGGAAATCGATGCCGCGGAGATCCAAGCTGCTCAGATCGAGGCCGGAGAGATCCGGGATCTGACCCTCGGCCGCGGAGGCAAGGAGCGACTTCACCCGTTCGACATCGAGGTGGCTACCCGAAGCCTCGGCGACCGGCGTGGTGTCGGGTGGCAGCGGTAGGAATCCCGCCGCCTGGGCTACGCGTCGGGAGAGCGATTGCGCCCCCTTGGGCACGATGTCACGGGAGATTCCCTTGAGTTCCAGCTCCTGGTCGCTGAGCAGCTTGCCGGTGCTGACCTCCGTCACCTGGCCGAACAGATACCAGATCAGGTTGCTCAATTTGCTCAGTCTTCCCGTTACCACCCACCGGGCGCCGAGTTGCATCGCGATGCTGCGAGCGCAGTCCAGCCTCACGCACGGGGGACCGGCGGCCTCAACCTTCGCGACCGCGTCATAGGTCAGGGATGAGTCGAGGACCTTGAACTGCGGATAGCGCCGCAGTTCGCTACGGAGCACGCCGGTGGCGATCACGGCCAGGCCGGTGTCTCCCGGCTGAATCGAATTGGCATGCTCGCCATAGAAGCTGAGGTTGAACACCGCCATCGTCGGTGGTCCCTTCATTTCTTCCATGGCCTGCGCGCCCAGGCGGCCCCCGGCCGCAGCCAGGAGCAGGCCCACCAGTCCGAGGATGGTCGCCGGATGGCACCACCGTATGCGTCGACCCAATTCCGTCCTCCCGCTACGCAACACCACCTGAAACGACACGGGACCGCCGACGGCGCGGTCCCGTGCGTCCCGCACTCAGCCCGCGGATCAGCCCTCAGGCCTCAAGAAGGGACGCCCCAGACCGATTTTCCCGTCGGCCCGCCCCTTCAGGTACAGATAGATACGGTCGATCTTGTCGAACTCCAGGCCCAGGGAGCACCAGGAAGGCATTCCCTTGTCGGGCCGGCCGGCGCACACCGTTGTCATGAAGATCTCTTTGGTTGGAATCGTCCCGCCGTCCTTGACCGAGACTATGAGCGCGGGCGCGAAGGTGGTTCCCACACCGTACTCGCCGTGACATCGGGAGCAGTTCAGTTCGAACACCTTCCATCCCTGATACACATCGTTAGACACGGTGTCTCGCGGGGCCGGGTGGTATTCGTCCCGGAGTTCCTGCGCGGTCGCCGGTTCCGCGGAGATCAGAGCCAGCACCATGAAGACCGCACCGAGTGCGAGGGCGCGACGGATGGAGTTGAGGAAGAACGTGCGCATGCGGGGAGGCGATCCTTTCACCCAAGTGTTCACACGGGCGGCTGTCCAGGCCGGAGCCGCCGGGGACGCTCAGCTGTCGCTTCGTACGGCGGGCCGGCCGGCATGAATCTCCCCCTCGGCGCGACCTCGCAGGTACAGGTAGATCTGTTCAGTCTGGGGGAGATCCAACCCCAAGGTGGCCGCGGCCGGCATCCCTTTCTCCGGGCGCCCGTCGCCGACGGTCTGGAGAAACCCTTCCCTCGTGGGCACCGGGCCGTCCGGTCGAAGGGACCGCGTCAAATCGGGTGCGAAGGAGGTGCCCGTCGCGCTTTCACCATGGCACCTGGCACATTGGAGCATGAACTGCTTCCAGCCCTCGTATGCCGCTCGGGGGAGGGTGTCTCGAGGCGGTGAGTGGTAGGGGTCGGCCAGGGCGCTCTCGGACCCAATGGCGGGGGACTGTCCCGCCGGCGGCGTGGCCGACCCGACCGCCTTGGCCGAATCACTCGGTAACGGAAACAACGGGATCCCGAATTCCTGGAGGATCGAGCGGATCTCAGTGCCTTTCGCATCAATGAACTTCTGGAGGCTGTCGCGGAGGGCCCGATCGCGCCGGCGGGTGGCCATTCCCATGCTGTAGGCAAAGAGGATATTGGTGAGGGTGTCGTCCGCGACGGGGGTCAATGTGAGGTTCGCGCCGAGCTGTTTGGCGTAGTAGCCCGCAATGGGACCCCACACGATCGCCACGTTGATGGAATCGCTGATGACGGCCTGAATGATGTCCGACGGATGATTCTGGCCCCCAGTATAGGTGGTGCTGAAGCCCTGCAAGCCGACCACCCCATGGGCCGACATCGCCATGGCTGGCGGCGTGTTCTCGCCATCGGCGGCGAACAGATGCACGCCGATCCGCATCGTCTTCAGCGCCGGATCATCCAGCCCGGTCACTTGGTGGGGCGCATCGGTGCGCTGAACAATCACGTAGCCGGTGCGATAATACGGTCGCGTTACCCCCGCGGCGTCATACAGGACCGGCGCCTCGATCATTACGTCGCAGTACAAGCCGTTCAGCATCCGCATGGTTCCCCGGGGGGCCGCCCACCAGACGTACTCCAACCTCGAGTTCCAGGTGGCGGCGAGCAGCTCGGCGATCTTGTTCTCGGCTCCTTCGCCCGCCTGGTTGGACATCGGCATATTGTCGGGATCGGCGCAGACCCGGAGGATTCCCGGCGTCATGGGAGATGGTCGTTGGGCCTGACCCGGAGTGCTCAGGACCACCAGGCCGCATAACGGGGCAGCGAGACTGAAGGGAAAGTGACGCATAGGTCTAGCCGGGGAATGCGTTCGTTGTGAAAGTCATGCGGCTATTGGACGAACGGCGCCGGGGCAAGCCGCACCCCGGCGCCGTCGGTAAATAATAGGCGGGGGCGCACACTGGTGCACCCCCACCCGGTCCAGCCGTTCGATTACAGCCCGAAGACCGTCAACACACCACCCTGTGTGGTGAAGTTGCCCGCGTCGCCGAACGCGCCCAGCGCGCCCAGACCGGCGGTCGGATCTTCCGGACCAATGCCGGCGGCCACGCCGATACCGGCCCAGCCACCCACACCGGACAGAATGGCGACATACTGCTTGCCATCCGGGCCCTTGTAGGTCATCGGGTTCCCAATAATGCCCGACGGAGTGTGGAACTTCCAGAGGACCTTACCGGTCTTCTGGTCGACGGCCTTGAGCCAGCCTTCCATGGTGCCGTAGAAGACCAACCCGCCAGCGGTCGTAAGGGCGCCGCCGTAGGCCGCGAGGTTTTCCTTGATCTCCCAGACGACCTTGCCGGCCATCGGGTCCCAGGCGATGAAGCGGCCACGATGGCCGCCAGGGCCCGGGAACATCCGCACGATCGCGCCGACGTACGGCTGACCGCGGGTGTACTTCACCTCAACGCCTTCATAGTCAATGCAGATGTGGTTCGCGGGGACGTAGAAGTAGCCGGTGATCGGGCTGTACGCCACGGGCTGCTGATCCTTGAAGCCGATGGCGGCCGGGCAGATGCCCTCGCCATTCTTCTTCGAGGTGGTGCCGTATTTCGGATCCTTGACTGGCACGCCAGTGGCCACGACGCCCTCAACCGGGGTCCCGGTACCGCCGCTCTTGGCCCAGTTGATGGGGCCGAAGGCGTTGGCCACGAGCACCTTGCCGTTGGTCCGGTCTACGGTGTACCCGATGCCGTTGCGGTCGAAGTGGGCCAGCAGCTTCTTGCCGTCCTTCTCGAACAGGACGTCCTCATTGACGCCGTCATAATCCCACTCGTCGTGCGGCGTCATCTGGTAGATCCACTTCACCTTCCCGGTCTCCGGGTTCCGGGCCCACATGCTCATGGACCACTTGTTGTCGCCCGGCCGCTGATCGGGGTTCCAGGTCCCGGGGTTGCCCGAGTTGTAGTAGAGCAGGTTCAGCTCGGGGTCGTAGGAATACCAGCCCCAGGTGGTGCCGCCGCCATGCTTCCACTCATCGCCCTGCCAGGTGGAGATCCCGAGATCCTTGCCCTTGTGGGTCGCATAGTTCACGTTCGCGTCGCCATCGAGCAGCACTTCGCTGTCCGGCCCGGTGCTGTAGCCGGTCCACAGCCACTTCCCGGTGTTGACGTCAAACGCCGACACCCGGCCGCGGACGCCGAACTCGCCGCCGGAGATACCGGTGATGACGATGTCCTTGATGACGATCGGGGCGACCGTAATCGTGGCGCCCTGGGTGTACTTGATGGCTTCATCCTGGGAGGCGGACTTCTCCGGGTGATGGGCCTTCCACAGCTCCTTACCGGTGTTGAAGTCGATCGCGATAAGGTCACCCTGCAGCGCGTTGATGAAGATCTTCCCGCTGGGGTGATACGCGGTGCCCCGGTTGACCAGGTCGCAGCACGCGACTGGAATCGCATCCGGATTCTGCTGGGGCGTGTACTTCCAGACCTGCGGCGCCCCTTCCTTCGACAGGTCGAGCTCGTACACAATGTTCGGGAAAGAGGTGTGTACGATCATCTTGTTCCCGATCACGAGCGGGTTCCCCTCGTGACCGCGGAGCGTGCCGGTCGAGAACGACCAGGCAGCCTTCAGACCGGTGACGTTGGCCGTCGTGATCTGATTCAGCGGGCTGAACCGCTGGAGGCTGTAGTCGCGACCCGGCATGGTCCAGTCACCTTCGGGCGCATTCCGAGTCCATGCCCCGGAGCGCGCCTGGGCGTTGGCGGACGCCGCGAGCAACGACAAGCCCGCGACCATTCCACCGAACAGCATCCTCTGGGTAATTCGATTCATACCTGACCTCATGTTGAAGGGTGACTCCTACAACTGTGATTCCAGCAGACCGACGGCGTTGGCGCGAGGGCACGCTCCGGCGTGAGCGGCCACCCGTGCCTTGGCCGAGCGGAACTATCCTACGGACTGCACCAACCAACTACCCCATCGTGCGCCACCCCGCCGGGATGGGCCGAACGGCTGACTGTCGGTTTGAGCGGGGTTGCTGAGTGCTAAGAGCGAATTGTGCGTTTCAGAGTGGAACTCGCCGCTGATCCGATTCGGCGAAGGTGACAACCAGAGAGCATTCCGGGAGGGCGCGCAAGCAGCTGCGGAACAGCGAAGGCTCCGCTTGGAACCGGGAGACCATCGCAGAGAAGCGCGCCACCCGATGGAATGGGCGGATGCACCGCTGGGTGTGCGGTTCAGGAAAGCACCCATCGCGAACCTCAAAGAACGCGGACCAAGAGAGTCCTGGACAACGTCCCGGGAGTGAAACGCGGCTGAATTGTATGGGGTCAGGCTTGTTATCAGCCAGGTAGGAGGGATCCCGGCTGTTGCGGCCCCCAGTACACCGAATTCACTAGGTAGTACCGGTGATCTTCTGGAAGGTTCCCGGCCAGGAAACCTCCCCCTAAGGGACGGCCATTATATAGCCAGCCGAATGAACTGTCAATCACGACCTGGGGATGGGGCCTTCTTCCCGGACCTCGGCCCCCCGGGGCGAGAATCCGCCGAAGTACACCGTCCCTTCATCTTTGAGCCATGCTCGGGTGCGCCCGGCCAGATCCTCGGCTTGCGCCGCACCGGCAACGATCCCGTATACCGCCGGCCCCCATGAGCTTTGGCCGACCCCGGCAGTCCCCCACGCCGTCAGCTGGTCCACCAGCCTCCGGGTGCCCTCGGAGGCAAACGGCCCTCCTTGCGCCTCGGCGAACCAGCCACCGGTAATCCGTTGGATCTCGCTCAAGGCCGCTCCGAACGTCGGAAGATCCGCGTCCGCCAGTGCCGGGAGCAACTGCATGAGGACCAGATGGGCCACCCGTTCCACTTCCCGCTCTGCCGGTGCCGGCAGTCGCTCGAAGGCGCGCGTCTCGGCTTCGCCGCTCAACCCCGGAGAGCCCAGTGGTACGGCGACGACACATTGCCAGGCGGAGGGCATCACGAGCCGTGAAAGCAGTGGCGCTACACTGTCACTGCCGGGAAGGCGGCCACCCTCGAGCACGAATCCTCCCAGACCGAAGGTCCAAGTGCCGATGGCAGATCGGAGACCCCGACCGACCGCGACGGCAAGTTGGGCCGGATCGGTGGGGAGGCCGTAGAGACCTGCGATCGCCCGGGCGACCGCGAGTCCGAGTTGAGTCCCGGAGCCCAGTCCGGCATGGGGCGGGATGGCACGGTGAATCCCGAGTCGGACTCCACCCTCGAGGCCGTGGTGGGCCAGGAATCGTTTCGCGAACTCGAGCGCACGGTCGGCATCGACGCCCTGGGCGGTGACGGTTTCAGTACGCTCGGCTTCGAGGTGGACCGAAGGGGCTGGGACCGCTGCCCCGATCCCGCCGAAGCGGCGGCCCCGATGCCCCCGGAGGTCCAGGACGCCGAAATGGAGCCGGGCGGGAGCCTCCACGGTCACTCGCGCCGGAAGTGGGTTGTTGTCAGTCATGCGATCAGCCCCGCTCCGAGCTTGGTCCTGACGAAGGTCGTCAGGACTGCCAGGGCCTCGAACTCCCGTGGGCCAGCAGTCTTCTCGACGATGATCCGCAGGCGAGCCAGTTCGTCCCGAATCTGCTCTGGTGGGAGGAGGTGGGTGCGGGTGGCGAGGATCGCCGCCTCAAGCACTGCGTGACGGGCGCGGTTGAATCCGAGGAACTCCCGACGTTGCCCGTGGTGGACCACCCGGGTGACGATGCGGGAGCGGGGCGGGGTGTCGTCGATGGAGACCACTTCGATTTCCCGCCAGGAGCAGGCCGCATCGATCACCGCGCCTGATACCACGGCCGCCGGTCCAGAGGGGAACTCCACATCCGACGTGGCCCCCCGGGCGAAGAGCATGACATCGTCCGTCAGGTTCACGACCGCGACCCGGGTCGCCTGCAGGTTCCGGAAGGTGGTGGTCTCGAGGAACGGTTTCACCACGATTACTTCCTCACCCCACTCCACGCCCATGGGGGCGTAATTGACCCGGCCCGTGGTGTCGGTCGTCGTGAGGATGGATTCGATGATCATGAGGCCAGGTGTCGGGTGTCAGGCGTCAGAGGTGAGAGACGAGAGTCGAGGGACTAGAGACTAGAGACGAGGAGGACGGTCATTCTTCACTCGAGGCAGATCGGCCGTACGGGTTCAGGTGAGGGAAGGGCGGCGCTTGCAGGAATGCGTCCTCCGGATCTCCCGACACCTGTGGCCCGGCGGCAGACGCCTGAATGGCATCCGCCCGGACCGGCAATTCGACCCGGGCGATTCCGTGCAGAAACCAGTCGAGCATGCGGTAGCCGCATTCGGTCAACACCGATTCGGGGTGAAACTGGACGCCGGTGACCGGATGCTGGATATGTTGCACCGCCATGATCTCCCCATCTTCCGCGGTCGCGGTGACCTGGAGCGAAGTGGGGAGCGACGCAAGCGCGATGACCAGTGAGTGGTACCGGGTTGCCCGGATAGGGTTGGGTAGACCGCTGAAAATCCCCGTGCCGGTGTGCCGGATCAGCGAGGTCTTACCATGCATCGGCCGCCCCGCACGCACGATGCGTCCCCCGTACGCCTCCCCGATGCACTGATGGCCCAGGCAGACCCCTAGAATCGGAGTCGAACCGCCGAACCGCCGAACGACCTCCGTCGAAATTCCGGCCTCACCGGGTGAGCAAGGGCCCGGGGAAATGATGATGTGCGAGGGTCCCATCGCCGCGATCTCGTCGAGAGTCACCGCGTCATGGCGGCGCACCAGCGACGCCTCGCCCAACTCCCGGACATAGCGGGCCAGATTGAAGACGAAGGAGTCGTAGTTGTCGATGAGGAGGATCATGGTTGTCAGGTAGCAGGCGGCAGGTCGCAGGTGGCCGTGATCAGGAATTCGAGGCGTGCGCTGCTGGTCCACGACATGAGCCATCTCCAGGGATGACCTGGCACCTGCCACCTGCTACCTACTGCCTGCTCCTAGCGCCGCCATCAATCCCCTCGCCTTGTCCAGCGTTTCCTGATACTCCTGTTCCGGATCTGAATCGGCGACGATTCCACCGCCGGCCTGAAAATACACCTCGTCTCCGAGCGCGAGACAGGTACGGATGACGATGCTGGTATCCAAGGCCCCAGTCAGGCTGAGGTAGCCAATAGCCCCGCAATACACCCCGCGCCGGGTCGGTTCCATCTCGGCGATAATCTCCATGGCCCGCACCTTGGGCGCCCCCGTGATGGACCCGCCGGGAAAGGTAGCCCGGAGAAGATCGGTCGCGTCCCGCCCCGGCTCCAGTTCGCCGACGACGGTCGACACCAGGTGATGCACCGTGGGGTGGTGCTCCAGCGCGAAGAGTTCGGGAACCCGTACCGTACCGGGCCGGCAGACCCGCGACAGGTCGTTGCGCAGCAGATCGACGATCATCACGTTCTCAGCCTGGTCCTTCTCGCTCTCCGCAAGGGCCCGCCCCAGCGCCGCATCGTGCATGGGACCGGTGCCCCGCGGCCGGGTGCCTTTGATCGGGCGGGTCTCCACCATCCGGGTCCGCGGGTCGAGCTGGAGGAACCGCTCGGGAGAAGCGCTCGCAACGACAACGCCGTCAAAGTCGAGATAGGCCGCAAACGGTGCCGGATTGAGACCACGGAGTCTCCGGTAGAAGTCGAACGGCGGCTGGGCCAGGCGGGTCTGGAATCTTTGGGAGAGGTTAGCCTGGAAGATGTCGCCCGCCAGGATGTATTCCCGCACCCGGGAGACGGCGCCGAGATATTGGTCGTGCGTGAAGGTCGAGCGGATGCCGCGGTGGTCGGGGCCGAGGGGGTAGGTCGGCGGAACTGCGGGACCGCGGGACCGAGGGCCCGAGGGAGCGCCCGGCGCAGCTGCCCACGGGCCCACGGTCCCACGGTCCCCTGAACGTTTCACAAGTGACTTCACCATTTCCAACCGAGCCGCCGCCCGCAGTTCTCCCGCCGCGCCAGTCTCGGGGATCCCGGTTGAGATGATCCACGCCTGCCCCGCCGCGT
Organism: Gemmatimonadota bacterium; assembly: GCA_041485505.1. Lineage (GTDB taxonomy): Bacteria > Gemmatimonadota > Gemmatimonadetes > Gemmatimonadales > GWC2-71-9 > JBDUEA01. Next base: position 9,299 of record JBGPJS010000101.1, read on the forward strand.
GATCCCACGCGATCACCCAGTCATAGAGAGCCAGCATCACGTCCGGCACCGCCAGATCGTCGTACCGGGGGCTGGGCAGACGCTCGAGCACCGCACCCCAGTCGTAACCGATGTAACCGGCGGCGCCGCCCTGAAACGGAGGTAGCCCGGGAACGGCGGCGGTATCCTGCTTCGGCAGCAGCGCCCGGATCACCCCGAGCGCGTCCCCCGGCATCTGGGCGGGACTCGCCCTCCACTCTCCGGCTCCGGAAGGGGTGAGGATCTCGGTAACCGCGCCTTTGCTGCGCACCACGTGGGAGGGATCGGCGGCGAGAAACGAGTAGCGACCGAGGTGTCTGTCGTCCGACACGCTGTCGAGAAAGAGCAGGTACGGGAGTCCCAGCAATCGGGCGCAGGCCTCGATGGAGTCGGGGGGGGGTCTCAACTCCTCAATGATTGGGACCATCAGGACCGCCCGGTCCGTCCCTTCTGCCTCTTCTGCGTCACCTTCACGTGCTCCGACTTGTGGTCATCCGGCGGTGTGAGGTAGCCCCAGGACAGGGCACCCTCTTGACGGTAGGTCTTGCCGAGTGTGATTGCCGTCTTCGCCTTCATCAATTCGCGGCCCAGATAGAATGCGTGGGTCGCCTCGGTGACACCGAGCTGCGCGAAGATTTGTTGGATGTCGGTGCCCCGGAGGAACAGCTCGGAGTTGAAGATGGTGATCGCTTCTCGATCGGCGAAAATCCGGAAGTTGGAGTCGCGCACCTTCGATTGCAGCTCCTTGAGCTCCGCCTCGCTGTATGCCAGGATCTGGGGGTCCTTGAGCGTGACCAGGCGATCGTCGACGCCTTTGGGGATGGCCTTCTGGGTGACCGCGTAGTGCATCAGACGCCGGGCGATGTCGATCTCCCGCACCGATCCCCTGGTCCAGGGAATGACTTCGGTGGTCAGCACCGCGCGGACGCCGGTCTCTTGGCAGATGGCGACGAGCAGCGCGTTCACTCCGGTCGAGTCGGCGGCGGTGAGCTCCGTGATGTTGCCGATCC
>JBGPJS010000102.1:0-10251 GCA_041485505.1 Gemmatimonadota bacterium
CGTCTTCCAGCACTACGCCCTCTTTCCTCACATGTCGGTGTACGACAACGTCGCCTTCGGCCCCCGCAGCAAGAAATTGGCCGAGGCGGAAATCGGCAAGCGGGTGAAGGACCTGCTCGCGGTGGTGCGCCTCGACAAGTTCGCCGAGCGCAAGCCGGGCCAGCTTTCCGGCGGCCAGCAGCAGCGGGTGGCCCTGGCCCGGGCCCTGGTCAACTACCCCAGTGCCCTCCTCCTCGACGAGCCGCTGGGCGCGCTGGACCTCAAGCTCCGCCAGGCCATGCAGATCGAGCTCAAGCGGATTCAGCGCGAGGTCGGGATCACGTTCATCTACGTGACCCACGACCAGGAAGAAGCCCTCACCATGTCCGACCGCATTGCCGTGATGAACGAGGGCCGGGTGGAGCAGATCGGCTCGCCGGAGGAGATCTATCACTCCCCGGCGTCGGTGTTTGTGGCCAACTTCATCGGGGTGGCCAACCTCCTCCCAGCCATGGTCGTCAGCGTCTCGAACGAGAAGGCCACCGTGTCGGTGGGCGGCGACCATACCATCGACATTGTGAAACCGGCCTGGCAGCCCAAGGCGGGCGGTGCCGCGATCGTCATGGTGCGCCCCGAGCGCCTGCGGGTCACCGGGACCTCCGAAGGCGCCCGCTCGCTACCCGCCACCCTCATTACGGCGGTCTTCCAGGGCCCGGTGGTCCGCTGCATCCTGCGTACGGGGGACGGCACCGAGATCACCGCGCACGTGGGCCCCGAAGGCGAGCCGCCCCCGCTCACCGGCGGGGGCAAACTCTGGATCAGCTGGGACACCGACGCGGCGCGGCTGCTCCCGCCCGCCAATCATCCTTCGATGCGCGACCTTGACCTCCGCTCCGCTGGCGAACTCGCCACCACCGCCGATCATCCCACCGCAACCTGAGGAAACACCCATGAGCCACGGCAAAGACCATAGTCCGGAAGAATTGGAACGCATCCTTCGCGGCGCCCTCAACCGCCGCCAGTTCCTCGGGCGCACGGCGATGGCCGCCGGCGGCCTGGCCCTAAGCAGTTCCTTCCTGAGCGCCTGTACCGGGAAAGAAGCCGCCAAGGCGGGGGCCGATAGCACCGCGGCGGCAGCGGCCGGCGGCGGAGCGAAAGAGGTCCGGATCTCCAACTGGCCGCTTTATATCGACAAGGCCACCGTGGCTGATTTCGAAAAGGCGACGGGGATCAAGGCCACCTACACCGAGGACATCAACGACAACAACGAGTTCTTCGCGAAAATCTCGGAACCGCTCAAGCGGGGCCAGAGCATCGACCGGGACATCATCGTGCTCACCGACTGGATGGCTGGCCGCATGATCCAGCTGGGCTATTGCGCCCCGCTGGACGACAGCAAATTTCCCAACAAGGTCAACCTGCTCGATAACGTCAAGGACGTGAGCTTCGATCCGGGCCGCAAATTCAGCGTGCCCTGGCTCTCGGGCATGACCGGCGTGGGGTATAACCCCAAGAGGACCGGCCGCGAGCTGACCAGCATCAACGACATCTTTGACCCCAAGTTCAAGGGCAAGGTCACCTTCCTGACCGAGATGCGCGACAGCCTCGGCCTGGTGATGCTGGGCATGGGCAAGGACCCCACCACCTGCACCCTGGACGATGCCAAGGCGGCGGCCGCGAAGATCAAGAAGGCGCGGGAGAGTGGCCACATCCGCAAGTTCACGGGCAACGACTATGCGGCCGATCTCGCGGCGGGCAACATTGCCGTCGCCATTGCCTGGTCGGGCGACATCCAGGGACTGGCGGCGGACAATCCGGATCTCCGCTGGATCGCCCCCAAGGAAGGGGCGATGCTCTTCTCGGATAACATGATGATTCCGAAGACCTCGGACCGACAGGACCTGGGGTTGGCCTGGATGAACTACGTGTACGATCCGGCCCACTCGGCACAGATCGTCGCGGCCGCGCCCTACCTCTCGGATGTGAAGGGCGCCGGCGAGGAACTGGCCAAGATCGCCCCCGACCTCGCCAAGAGCGAGCTGGTCAATCCGCCCGCGGAGCTCCGGGCCCGGCTTCACGTCTTCCGCGGCCTGGACGAGAAGGAAGACCAGGAGTTCAACCGGATCTTCCAGGACGCCATCGGAGCCTAGCATCATATGGCAGGTACTGCCGCAGGCAGCGTCCGGCACAACCCCATCGCCCCGTATCTTCTGGTGGCGCCGGGCGTGCTCTGGCTCCTGTTCTTCTTCGTCGTGCCGATCCTCACTCTCGGCAAGACCGCCATCGCGGTGCAGAACGGCCCGTGGTGGGACGGCTTTGCCCGCGCCTTCACGGCGTACGGCGCCCATTTCTTCCGATCGCTCAAGTACGCCCTGTCGGCGACGCTGTTCTCCATCGCCCTGGGCTACCCGCTGGCCTATTTCATGGCCATCCGTGCCGGGCGGTTCAAGAACCTCCTGCTGGGCCTGGTCATCCTGCCGTTCTTCACGACCTTCCTGGTGCGTACCTTTGCCTGGAAGACCATCCTGAACGACAGCGGGCCGGCGGTCTGGCTGCTCACCCAGCTCCATGTGCTCCCGGAGGGCGGCCGACTCCTGGACACCTGGATGGCGGTGATCGGCGGGCTCACCTACAACTTCCTCCCGTTCATGATCATGCCGATTTACGTGAGCCTGGAGAAGATCGACCGCCGGCTCATGGAAGCGGCTCAGGACCTGTACTCCAGCCCGCTGCGGGCGTTCCTCAAGGTGGTGCTTCCGCTCTCGCTTCCGGGAGTCTTCGCCGGAAGCCTGCTCACGTTTATTCCCGCCACCGGTGACTTCATCAACGCCGAGCTGCTGGGCAGCCCGAACCAGCAGATGCTCGGGACCGTCATCCAGAACCAGTTCCTCCAGGTTCGTGACTACCCGCTGGCTGCCTCGCTCTCGTTCGTGCTGATGGCGGTCATCACCATCGTGGTGCTGGCTTATGCCCGGGTCCTCGGCACGGAGGACCTGGCCTAATGGCAGCCGTAGTCCCCCTCACTCGACGGATCGCCAGCCGCTTGATGGACATCTACGCCCTCATGGTGCTGGGCTACCTGTTCCTCCCGATCGCGGTGATCATCCTGTACAGCTTCAACCGGCCCGAAGGGAAGTTCAACTTCGTCTGGAAGGCCTTTTCCTTCGACGCTTGGCGGGATCCCTTCAAGTACCAGCCCCTGGTCGAGGCCATGAAGCTGAGCCTCAAGGTGGCCAGCCTGTCGACCACCGTGGCGACGCTGTTCGGGACCCTGATTGCCCTGGCGATCTGCCGCTACAAGTTCCGCGGCAGTGGCCTGATCAACCTGCTCCTGGTCCTCCCACTCACGACCCCGGAAGTGGTCCTCGGCTCTTCTTTGCTGTCGCTCTTTCTGAATCTCAACGCGCGGATGGGGTTCGTGACCATCGTGATCGCCCACATCATGTTCTCGGTGAGCTACGTCGCCCTGACGGTCCGGGCCCGGATCCGCGGGTTTGACTGGTCTCTCGAGGAAGCGGCCATGGACTTGGGCGCCAATCCGTTCCGGGTGGTGTGGAAGGTGACCCTGCCTCTCATCGCGCCCGGCATCGCGGCCGCGGCGATGCTGTCGTTCGCGCTCTCCCTCGATGACTTCATCATTACGTTGTTCAACTCGGGGAGCCGGGTGACCTATCCGCTCTACGTCTACGGCGCCCAGCGCGCCGCCTACCCGCCCCAGATCAATGTGGTCGCCACGGCGATCCTGGCAGGGAGCCTCCTCCTGCTCGGCACCACCGTGCTGTGGCAGAACCGGAGTCTGCGATTGGTGACGGGGGGGACTGGGAAGTAGGCAGGCGGGCAGGCGGGCAGGCGGGCAGCGCGAGGAATGCGAGATCATCGCCGCGCAAGGTGTCATCCCGAGCCTTCTCGCAGAGACTACTAGAACGATGAGGGCGCGGGGGTCACGGTGACCTCGGCGCCCTCTGGGTTCTCTGTGCCTCTGTGTTTCAACTCTGCGGACTAGCGCTCGGCGCGAGTCAGCGCCATATCAAGCACCTCCAGGGCGAAGTCCACGTCGGCCGCCGAGAGACACATCGGCGGCTTGATGCGCAGCACGTTGCCGTCGAGACCCCCTTTGCCGATCAAGACCCCCATCTCTCGGCAGTACTCCATGACGTCGAGGGTTTCCTGCTTCGCCGGTTCCCGGCTGCCGCGATCGCGTACCAGCTCCACGCCCAGCATCAGTCCCCTGCCCCGCACATCGCCGATCAGCCGGTGCCGGGTCATCAGCTCGCGAAGCCCTGCTTGGAACCGGTTGCCCTGGACCCGGCTGTTTTCCTGAAGGCCATCCTGGTCGATCACCTCGAGGACGGCAAGTCCCGCGGCCATGGAGATCGGATTGCCGCCAAAGGTGTTGAAGTGGATCCGCCGGGTCAGCACCTCGGCGATCTCCCGCCGGGTGGTGACCGCGGCGAGCGGGGCACCGTTGCCGATCCCTTTGGCCATGGTCACGATGTCCGGCACCACCCCGGAGTGCTGGAACCCCCAGTAGTGATCCCCGGTCCGGCCGAAGCCGGTTTGCACTTCGTCGGCGATGCAGAGCCCGCCCGCTTCCCGCACGATCCCGTAGGCCTCTCGCAGGTAGTTGGGCGCACCGGCGGTGACCCCGCCCACTCCCTGGATCGGCTCCGCGATAAAACCGGCGATTTTCCCTGGGGTGGAGAACCGGACCAGGTCGCGGATGTCGGCGGCGCTCCGGCTGGCGATCTCCTCGGGGGTCCCCCTGAACGGACTCCGATACGGATCCGGACACAGCGCGTGATGGACCCCGCCGTTCACCTGGGCGGGAAACTTCCAGGTGTGGTGCGAGGTGAGTGCCATCGCGGATGGGGAGGCGCCGTGGTAGCCGTTGCGGACCGCGATCACGTCGTGGTGACCGCTGAACAGCCGCGCCATCAGGACGGCGAGATCATTGGCCTCGCTCCCGCTGTTGACGAAATAGGTGACGTCGAGTCCCGGCGGCAGCTTCGCGGCGAGGGCGCGGGCCAGCGCGGGGAAGTTGGGATGCAGATAGATCGTGGTGGTGTGCTGGATCAGCTCCAGCTGCGCCTTCATCCGCTCCAGCACCCTGGGGTGGGAATGGCCGCAGGAGACGGTGACGATGCCCGCGAAGAGATCGAGGTAGCGCCGCCCGGTTTCGTCGAAGAGGTACTGCATGTGGCCTTCGACGATCATCAGCGGGTCCCGGTAGAGCGTGAAGATCGCGGGGTTGCAGAACTGCCGCCGCATCTCCAGGACCTCGGAACGGGAAGGTCCCCGGTAGGGACGGGGGACGTGAGAGCAGGACGGGAGCGCTGGGCGGGCGGTGGCGGTGGTGGTCATGCGAAACATCCCGGGCGAGGAGTTGTCAGTCAATCCAAGATAGTCGCAGATGTACGCCGATGAACGCAGATTGGCAACAGTCCGATCCGATTCTCATCCGAGTCTCGGGTATTGTATCCGCGCGTGTCTGCGTTCATTTGCGGCTTATTGCTTTGGTCCAGGTCGCGGTAGCGAACTCCAATCTATCGCTTCCCGTATCTCTCCGGAAACTGGCCGACGATGGCCGCTACCAGCGGATCAGCGATCACCTGCATGTGCGCCGAGGCTTGGCGCTCCCGGGTATAGGCCACCGGCCAGTCACCGGCAGCCTCAGCGTCGATGGCCCCCTTGAGGCCCACGATGTGGGCCAGCACCAGGTCGCGAAGGGTTTCGACCCTCAAGGCCGGATTAGCCTGGTTGAGAAACTGCCCGAAATCCACCGCATAGCCCGTCAGGTTGGTCACCGCCGCCGCCTGGAGCGTCGAGTCCTTCTGTGCCACCGCGAAAGTGTAATCGACCACAAACCCGATGTGGGTCCGCCAGAGTTCGAGGAACTGATTCTTCGCCTCCTCACCGTAGACATTCCCGATGGCGCGGGCCAGGTCCACCGAATTGTCGTCGAGGGCGTTCGCCGCGGCCTTGAACTCGATGTCCCGCCCACCCAGGGCCGCCCCGGTCGCGGTCAGGGCCAGGTGTACATGCTCCCGAAGAATCCGGCTCAATTCGATGTGCAACGCCTGGGTCACCCGCGACTCGCTCGATGGCCGGAGAGCAAGCTGCGCCGCGAGCGGATCGGCCAGTGTTGCCCCACTACTGCTCAAGGCACGGATCACCCGAAGCCAGAATCCCGGATTTCCGTGGGCGAGAGAGTCCACGCCCTTCTTGAGCGCGATGTCCTGCAGCTGAAGGCGGTAGGTCAGCCGCTCACCCGGTTTGCCGGTCCCGAGGGTTTCGAGGAAGGCACCAAGATCCCCGCCCGCCCGGAGCATCCTGCCCGCAGCCTCCTGGCCGGGCCGAGGATCGGGAAGTGCCCGTGCCTCGGCGTAGGCTAACTGGGCCGCGAGATGAGGCCGCCAGCGTTCCTCCAACCGGGTCCGGTTGAGAGGATCCAGTCGCTGCCCCAGCACCGCCGCGACCGCGCCCGCCTCGTCCTCGGCCGCCCACCGCGCCGCTTCGGCCTCGGCACTCCGCCCGCTGAGCGCGGCCGCCGCCGCCCGGGCGAGGAGGAGCATCTGATCCGAGAGCCCGGTGGTGAGCCGGAGCCGGAGGTCGGAAATGGTGTCCCCGCCGACCGTCTGAGCCGGGGCCGGCCGCGGGGCGAGAATCAGGAGAGCGGCAAGGGCCGCACGGGCGGGAAGATGCATGCTAACATGATGGCAGGGCCCGGCCCCGTTGCCTAGCCCGGGGGTGGGGAACTTTCCGACCTGGACAATAGTTGACTAGTCAAGCAATTCTCGTTACTTTGGAGCCCATGGCAGACCGAGTGAGCCAGGTACAGCGTGCCATCAAGCAGGGGCGCCCCTTCAAGTCCGTTGCCCAGGAGGGGCTGGTCGGGCTGTTCGTGGTGGCTGATCGACTCCGGCGCCTCATTACACCGATGCTGGCGCCGCACGACATCACGCCTCAGCAGTACAACGTGCTCCGGATTCTCCGGGGCGCCGGCGAGGACGGACTGCCTACCCTGGATATCGCCGAGCGGATGATCGAACTGGCCCCGGGGATTACCCGCTTGCTCGACCGGCTGGAAGCCAAGAAGCTGGTCCGGCGGGCGCGTTGCTCGGAGGACCGGCGCCGGGTGTTGTGCTACATCACTCCCGGCGGGCTGGACCTGCTGCAGGTCCTCGACCGCCAACTGGATCGGCTGGACGAGACCGCCCTCGGAATGCTGAGCCGAAAGGAGCAGAGCCAGCTGGTCGACCTGGTCAACGCGATTCTGGCCCGAGTCCCCTGAGTTTTTTTCGAATAATACTTGACTAGTCAATTGTTCACTAACCACCCAATAACAAAGAGGAGACGCTCATGAGTACCACTACCCTGGCCCAGCCGCCGGCCACCGGCCGTCAGCAGCCAGCCCATTCCGGCGACCCCAAGCCCGCGAGCCGCAGTCGCTCCGCGTTCGGCCGGTTGCTGCACACCAGCGACGACCCGGTGGCGTTCTTTCTCCGGCTTGCGTTGGGCCTCGTCATGTTTCCGCACGGAGCCCAGAAGGCGCTGGGCTGGTTTGGCGGCTACGGCTTCTCCGGCACCATGGGGTTCTTCACCCAACAGGTCCACGTCCCCGCCTTCTTCGCGTTTCTGGCCATCGCCGCCGAATTCGCGGGGTCGCTGGGGCTGATCAGCGGATTCCTCACCCGGGTGGCCGGGTTCGGGATCCTCTGCAACATGATCGTCGCCGCGGTGACGGTGCACCTCGCGAACGGCTTCTTCATGAACTGGTTCGGCCAGCAGAAAGGGGAGGGTTTCGAGTACCACATCCTGGCGGCGGCCATCGCGATCGCGGTGATGGTACGGGGTGGGGGGAAGTGGTCGATCGACGGCGTGTTGCAGCGAAGGAGGAGGTCGTAACAAAAGCTCCGAGTTCCGAGTTCCCAGTACCGAGTTCTGCACTTCGAGTTCCGAGTACCCTGCCGCCAGAGTTGGGACTTCGGATCTCAAGACTCGGAACTCGGAACTGTCACATGCCAGGAATGTCTTCGCCTTCCAGATAGGTGTACCCCTCCAGCCCCGCCACGAAATCGGCGATGAACTGGTTGGCTTCGGCCCGGGAGAGGTCCTTGGCGTTGGTCACCTTGCGGCGGAAGAGGGCCAGCATATCGGAACCGTTGAACTGGACGTAGTTCAGCACCTCCGTCACCGTGTCGCCATGCACCAGGTCGGTCACGGCGTAGCCCTCGTCGGTGAGCCGGATGTGCACGGCGTTGGTGTCGCCGAAGAGGTTGTGGAGGTCGCCCAGGATCTCCTGGTAGGCCCCGGTAAGAAAGATGCCCAGGATGTATGGCTCGTCATCCTTGATGGGGTGCAGCTCGAGCGAGGGCTTCCCCTTGCGTCCTCCAGCGAAGCGGTCGATGACCCCGTCGGAATCGCAGGTGATGTCCTGCAGGGTGCCCCGGCGGGAGGGCTGCTCATCCAGGCGGTGGATCGGCATGACGGGGAAGAGGTGGTTGATCGCCCAGTTGTCGGGCAATGACTGGAAGACCGAGAAATTGCAGAAATAGCGGTCTACCAGGGTGGACTCGATATCCGCCATGATTTCCGGATAGGAGGCCTTCTCATCGCCGATGGCCTGGGAGAGGGCGTAGAGAGTGCAAAGGTAGAGCTGCTCCACGATGGCCCGGTCCCGGAGGGACAACACTCCGCTGGCGAAGAGCTCTTGGGCCCGCTGCTTGCCGAAGGTCGCGTCGTGGTAGACCTCCTGAATCCGGTCGGGGGAGATCGACTCCAGGTTTTCCTTCATTTCTCCCAGCAGCGCGTGGGTCTTCTTCGGAATGGCCGGCGCCTCCGCCTCGATCTGGGACTCAACGTCCGTGACAATGATGAGCAGCAGCGCGTGGTGCGCCGTGAGCGCCCGGCCCGACTCCGAGATCAGGTGGGGCATCGGAATCCCCTGGCTCTTGCAGAGGTTGCCCACCGTGTAGACGATGTCCTCGGCGTATTCCCGGACCGAGTAGTTCATGCTGGCCGGACGGGTGGAGCGGCTCCCGTCGTAATCGACCCCGAGGCCCCCACCCACGTCCACATGGGTCACGTCGAAGCCCATGGCCCGCAGCTCGGCGTAGAAGCGGCCGATCTCCTCCAAGCCAGCCTTGATGTACTGGATGTCCGTGATCTGGCTGCCCAGATGGAAGTGGATCAGTTTGACGATATCCTTCTGACCCACCGCTTCCAGCCGGTCCAGCAGCTTCATCAGCTCCACGGCCGCCAGGCCGAACTTGGACTTTTCCCCGCCGCTCTTGGCCCAGCGGCCGGAGCCTTCGGTTGCGAGCTTGATGCGGATGCCGACCGTGGGGGTGACCTGCATCGCGTCCGCCACCTTGAGCAGGGTCTCCAGCTCGGAGAGCTGCTCCAGCACCACGTAGACCGTGTGGCCGAGTTTCTGACCCATCAGGGCGAGGCGCATGTACTCCTCGTCCTTGTAGCCGTTGCAGACGATCATGTGATCGGTCCGGTCGCTCAGGCCCAACACCGCCTGAAGCTCCGCCTTGCTGCCGCACTCGAGCCCGACGCCATGGGGCCGGCCGAACTCCACGATCTCCTCCACCACGTGGCGCTGCTGGTTCACCTTGACCGGGTAGACCGTGGTGTAGGTGCCCTCGTAGCCGGACTCCTTGATGGCATTCCGGAAGTGCGTCGCGAGGGTCTCGATGCGGGCCTTGAGGATGTCGGAGAAACGAAGCAGGAGGGGCAGGCCCATTCCCTGGGCACTCAGGTCCATCGCGAGCTGGTACAGATCCAGCCCGCGCTTGGGATTGCCATCGGGATGGACCGCGACCCGGCCTTCGGGATTGACCCGGAAGAAGCCAAGCCCCCAGCCCAGCATGTTGTAGAGCTTTTCGGAGTCCTTGATGGTCCAGGACGCCGGGGCCGTGGTGGAGGCGGTGGTGGTGGCGATCGCGCGACTCCGGCTCGGGGACGGGCCAAATTCTAATGCCCGGGGGCGGTGAGGGAAAGCGTCTGGCCTTCAACGCTCCCCCACCCCCCGTTCAACACGGAGAGGGAGAACGCTCAAGTTTGGCCGGCCCTCACCGATACTCTTCGAACCCGACATAGCCCGTGAGGGCCCCAGGGACGCAGTCGGCCGGCCTGGGTGATCAACTCCGAATCGACTGACCTGAACTCCCGGTTGCTGAGTCTGGCGGCCGGGGTTTTTGTTGTCAGCCTATGGCCTATGGCGCAGGGCCGGCGGCTAATGGCTAATGGCTAATGGCTAATGGC
>JBGPJS010000103.1:0-10233 GCA_041485505.1 Gemmatimonadota bacterium
CCGGAGAACCGCTCTACCAGAAACTTGCTGACCCGGAGCTCACCCAGGATGCTGCCGTTATAGGCCGTATTATGGTCCATCACGTATGGTCGGTAGTCGGGATACCGCTCGCGGCCGGTCCCTAGGAGAAAGTTGTTGAACGGTTTGGCGTGGGCCACCGTGTGACTCGCCAGCTCCATCCCCAGCGAGTCGAGGGTCCGGAGCACCCCCACCCGACGGCGGGTGAAGACGTCGTCGTCGTTGTAGTCCCGGACGTACTTCGTCTGCACGAAGTAGGTGCCGCTGATCCCCTGTTGCCGCTCGTATCGGGCGTACTCGAGGGCATTCACCATCGAACGGGTGAAATCCAGGTCGTGCGTGAGTGATACCATGAGCGACTTTCCCTCGGGAACTGTGCCGAGGACGACGCCGTCCGGTTCTCCCGCGAGATAGAGCTGCTTCAGGAGACGGAGGATCACATCTACTGAAGGCTCGTAGCCGTTGACATAGCTCCTGGCGATCCATTCTTCCCGGTCGTTGTAGGCTTGCAGAACCAGGGCGCCCGGATCGATGCCCAGCGCGTACGCCTGGCCCCTGCCGTAGGAGCGCTGGGTGATCGCCGCGGTACCGTCCTCGTAGGTCGCGAGCGGAGGGAACCGCGGGTGGGTATACCCGTACAGCCCCAACGCCCGATCCTTCCGGGTGGAATCGGAGAGCCGAAGGGAAAGCTCCAGGGGGTCCGAGAGTCGCAGCAGGGACTGGACTGCGTCGGTAAAGGTGAGCACTGCGTGGCGGCGGGACGGGACCGCCTCCTGGAAGCCGAAGACCTCTTCGAGCCCACCACCCAGCACGTTGACCCCGATCAGGGTGCCACCGTTTCGAGGGACCGCCGCAAGGGCTCTGAGTGGCTCCGCCGAGAGCACCTTGCCCGAAATCAGCGGATAGACCAGCACCACCCGATGCCGCAGCGCTTCTCGAGAATCGGTGGTCATGCGGAAGGGCACCCCGATACTCTTGAGCCCGTGGGCCAGTCCCAGCCAGGCGGAGGTAGTATCGGTCAGGAGGATCGCCAGTCGGGAAGGTCCTCCCCGATCGTACGAGCGCCAGGTCGCGAGGGTGCGGGTGGGGACGACCGTCGGCTCCCTGGGTCCCTCGACGCCGGGGAAGATGAATACCCGGTTCTCTGGTACTGGATATCGGCCAAGGGCTTGCGGGAAGAAATGAAAGTATGCCAGAATGACGAGCCCGCCGGCTCCAAGAAGGACGGCAAACGCCAGGAACAGAGTTCGTCCTCCCGATCGCACCTAGTCCTCAGTCCTCAATGCTCTCCCCCAGTCACTCCGGCCTCAATCCTTCCCGTTGTCCCAGACCGCCGCGAGCGAATCGTACACCGGCTTGAGCCGCTGGTGCCAATGGGGTGCATCCCAAGTGGGCCATGTCCAGGTCTCGAACTCATCGGCTGACCACCGGCCATCCCGATTGAGCGCGGGGAGCGCGCCGATGATTCCCCCGCCATTCGCTTTGCCGTAGGCATAGACGCCGATCCGGAATCCGTCCGACTGCGCGGTACCGATCCCGCCGGGCGGCTTCTCTTCGAAGAGCAGGGTACCGGTGGAGGGGTCGCTCACATTGAGCAAGGCCCACGGGAGGCGCAGCTCCAGCAGCCCGGCAGTCTGGTCGTAATACCAGTCGGAGAGTGAGGAGGCCTGGGCGGTCCCGAAGCGGAGCCGTCCCCGGTTGTAGCCCATCGAGGGGAAGAAGCTCCCGTCACGGCCGAACCGGGCCCGATTGGTGATCACGAAGAGTGAGTCGAGCCGGCCGTCGTCGCGGGATGTGATCGTGACCGGCCGCCGCGCGAACGCGCCGTAATCGTCCCCATTCACGATTGCGTTCGCGCCGGCATACTGGTTGTAGTCCGGTGTGATCAGGAGTTGCGCGTCGTCTGGCGAACGGAAATCAGCCAGGAATTCGAATCCGATGTCGCTGGAGACGATCCCTCCGGGAAGCTGGTGCTGACCCCGATCCCGGCGGTAAGTATCCAGCGCGATCCGAAGGCCCGCCGAATCCCACCGGATTGGGCGATCCTTCATCCCTTCCAGTTCGACCGCCAGGTAGACGTAGGACTCATCCCATCCAACGCCCAGAGCGACCGGGGCGGCGACCGCGGCGTCCCGGTTGCGTTGCAGGACGGGAAGTGCCAGCCACTGGGAGACCTCGCCCCCCGGCACCGGAGTCCGTCCGTCCTCGCCCGCATACATGCCGAGGATCCCGTAGTTCTGCTCCGCGTCCATCAGGTTGTGCCACTGGCGGGTGTTCTCAAGCGGGATCTCGTAGTCCACCACGATCCAGTTCTTCTTGAACCACTCGTCGATCCACGCGAAGATGATTCCGCCCGCGGCACCGCTCTCCCGGATCTCGCGGGTGAGTCTGGCGTCGATATGCGCCTGGTCCATTTCATCATGCCCGCCGTGGTGCCATCCCTGGGGCTGCCAATGGGCCATGCCGCGGCTCGAGGGCACCCCATATTCGGCGATCACCAGCGGGATACCCGCGTGGTGGCGGACCAGTTCCTTCAGATAGCCGAAGTAGGTGGAGAGGCCCTCGCTGGAGCGGGCCCGGTTGTAGTCCGGATCGAGCACCATGAAATCCGGGTAGTACGGGTAGGCGTGGAAGCTGGCGAACCAGCCCGCCGGATTCTTGGCGGTGGAGCGGACTACCATGGCATCCAGGCTGATGGCGTCATTCTCGTATTCCAGCTCTTCGCCCGGAATCACGCGGCCTGCCTTCTTCCGCCAGGCCCGTTCCTCGTCCTTGTTGGATTCCGTGATGTGGCTGAGAGGATCGAGCGTCGGCCAATTGGTGTACGCGATGGGACGGATCGCGTTCCAGGTATCCATCTCGTAGCCGAGCAGGTAGTCGCACTGCGCGGCCATCCAGAGATCCATGGCGCCGCCCCGGGCGACCTCCAGGAATCGCCCCCGATAGGCCGAGGTCCCCCGATGCTTCGCGTCGAACGCCTTGACCGCGAACGGTTCCCACTCTCGGCCAATGATGTAGGCCAGCGTCCACCGAGAGACATCGGCATCGTAGCGGCCGCCGGCGTGTCCTGGGCGCACCGGGATGCTGGCCGCGCCGTGCAACAGGTCCACCACTCGGCGCATCTCCGCGCGAAACTGAGCCTTCCATTCCCTGTTGTCGAAGTCGTCGCCCGGAGGCAGTTCGGTCCAGACGCCGTGGATCAGCCAGAGCGCGCGGTTGGGGTGAGTCAGGTTCCACCCGCGCACCGCGCGGTAAAAGGTGGCGGGAAGGATGGTGTAGACGCGGAGGCTGTTGGCCCCCATCGTCGCGATGGTGTCGAGCCACCCCGCGTAAAGCGTCGAGTCGGTGGGAAACTCCGAGGGGAACTTGCCCGGGAGGGCCACCCCCATGTTCACACCTTTAATGAAGAAGCGGCTCCAGCCGGAACCATCGGGGACTTCGAAGTGATCGCCTCGAGTGCGGGCGGGGACGGCCAGTGCGGACGGACGGATGGGTGCACCGCGGGGCGCGCGTTCCCAATCGGGATCCAGCTTCAGGAGCAGATCGCGGACATCCTGATTTCCGGGATTGAGCTTCAGCGCCCGTTGGGCGGCCCTGAGCGCGGTCTGGCGGTCGCCGCGCCGGTACGCGGTCACGGAAAGACCATCCCACCCGTCGGCGTTGGTGGAGTCCGCTCCGGTGACAATTCGGAAGACGGAATCGGCCGCCCTGAGTCGGCCCTGGCGAAGGGCGGTATATCCCAGCCCCACCTTGGCGTCGAGATTGCGGCGGCAGAGGCCGTCGGCCCGCGCGAAACGCTCATCCGCGGTCTCGATGGAGTCGGCGCGATAGGCCTGCCAGGCGCTCCCGATCAGCGCGGCCGCTTCGGCGGAACAGGGCGTCTGCCCCGCCAGTTTCGACCCTGGCGCCAGGCAGGCCAGGATGGCTGCAGTGGCATAGCGGTATGCAGGCCTGTTAACGTTGAGTGGCATTGAGGTTGGGTGAATCATCATTGCGAGACATTCTCGGAGCAAGGTGGGGAGAGACCGGAACGCATGACGGAAGAAACCGCGGAAGCCACCAGGGTGCTGGGGCGCTCGCTTATCGATACTTTCGGCAAAGGATGGTCCAAGGGAAACATCGACCTGATGATGTCGGTGTTCGCGACCGAGGCGATATTCGTGGAGACGCCGTTCTCGGCTCCGGTTACCGGAATCGAGGGAGTCCGAGGGTACTGGAAGGACGTCCCCTTGCACCAGTCCGAGATCACCTTTTCCTCGGGTGAGATCTATGGGGCGGGCCCTTGGTTCTCGACCGAATTCAAATGTCAATTCCGGCGCCGGCGGACCGGGGACTGGGTGGATGCGCGCGGGGCGATCTTTTGTGAGACCGACGGTGAAAGAATCACCGAGATGCGGATGTATTGGCACCGGCGGTAGGGGTGCGGCGACCTGCGCCCTGCCGCCGATGTGTCCCTCCGTCCTGGATAAGCGTCACACGCCGAGGACGCGTCGGAGCTTGGCTGAAATTCGCAAAGTCAAGAGATACAAGAGCTTGAGTGCTGGCACGGGGCTCGCTTAAAGAATCTCCGCTGGCCCTAAAGACGAATCAAGTTTCCTTCCCGGGGGGCTCTATGCTCCTAGCGCTGATGTTCCCGTTTGTGACGGCCGACCCGGCCCTCACACCTTCCGCGCGTCTCGCGGATCCCCCAATCAAGGTCTGGCTCAACAGCGACGGCCAGTTCACCCGCGGCGACCGCGCCAAGGTCAAGGTCAAGGCGACCGACGACGGCTACCTCGTCGTCTTCCGTGCCACCACCGAGGGTCGGGTACGGGTGCTGTTCCCGCTGGATCCGGGGGACGACAACTTCATCCGGGGTGGGAAGACCTATGAATTGAGGGGTAGAGGGGACCGGGAATCCTTCACCGTGGACGATGGGGACGGCTCGGGCAGCGTCTTCGCCGCGATCTCCACGGACCCCTTCCGCTTCGATGACATGGTTCGCGGGGACCACTGGGACTATCGGGTGATCACCACCACCCGGGTTTCGGA
Organism: Gemmatimonadota bacterium; assembly: GCA_041485505.1. GTDB lineage: Bacteria > Gemmatimonadota > Gemmatimonadetes > Gemmatimonadales > GWC2-71-9 > JBDUEA01. The sequence goes on from JBGPJS010000103.1 coordinate 5,050, forward strand.
CGATGCCGAGGCAGCCTTTGGCGATCTGATCCAGAAAATGACGTCAGGGCACTATCAGTACGACTTAGTGAGCTACCAGGTCGGCCCTGCCTCCTATGCCTACGACGATGGGTACTATCCCAGCTATCGTCGCCACTATGATCCCTTTTACGACAGCTGCTTCGGCTGCGGGCCCTACTATCGGCCGGGGTTCTCGATCGGCATCGGATTTGGCTTCGGCTATCCACGCCGTCACTTCTATGATCCGTTTTACGATCCTTTCTATGATCCGTTCTATTACGACCCGTTCTTTTTCGACCCTTTCTACTATTCCCGGCCGATTGTTTACCCTTACGCCTCAACCTGCTATTACTACCCTGGTTGCTACGGGTACCGGCAATATGGATACGGCCGGGGGATCTACACCTTCAAGCCTGGTGTGCCCGGCACCCCCGGGATGCCGGGTGGGCAGTTCGGTTATCGGCCGCGGTACTCGCTGGCAGGAGGACTTGGCGCTGGGACCAGTCTGAGTCCGATCTCGCCTCGGCCGCGTGGTGTGATCCCGGATCCTGCGGCGGGTGGGGTCTCGGGGCGCCAGCCGGCCCCTCGGGGGCAACCGGAGGTCACCACCGGCGCGGAGCCAGCGGTGGGCCGTCGCACCATCGAGCGGGCTCAACCCGATGCCAAGCCTGAAACGCCGCCGTCGGTCGATGCTCCCCGGCGCCGGGGCATTGAGGAAAACCCACAACCAGTTCGGGACGACCGGGACCGCCACGCGGCGGCGCAGCCGGACGATCACGCGAACGGGCGTCAGCCCGACGACCGCGGGAGCGCCCGCGAGCCCCGACGGGCCGATCCTCCGCCGGAACGTCCGCGCGCTGCGGAGCCGCCCCCCCGCCGGGATCCGCCGCCCGCAACATCGTCCCGTCCCTCGCCAGCGCCTTCAAGGGGCTCCACCAGCGGTTCACAGGGCGGAAGCCCAGCGCCGAGGAGAAGGCCTAGATAAGAGGGGAAAGGACTAAGGAGTAAGGACTCACCCTTAGTCCTTAGTCCTTAGCCCTCAGTCCCTAAACCTCAGTCCTCAGTCCTCCTGGTGCCGCCGGGCGTAGTCCAATCCCCACTCCATCAGCTCCGCACTCCGCATTCCGATCCGCATGGCCATCTGGACCGCGTCCTCCTCTTCCATTTTCTGGTCCACCATGAAGTAGGGGATGAGGGCGCCGCCGACGCGGTTGCCGCTGGCGCAGTGGAAAAAGACCTTCTTCGCGGCCCTTCCACGCAAGACCGTCAGGATCTGGTCCAGTTGGTCGTCGCTCAGAGCGCCGGCCACCACCGGAATGCTGACGTATTCCATCCCGAGCGATCGTACCGCCGCAGGCTCGTCCACGGAACGCGGTTCCATCGGGTCCCGGATATCGAGAATGATCTCGGCGCCGGCCGACTTGAGCTGTTGCAAGTGGCTGGCGGTGGGCTGACCGCCCGTCACCAGGTTTGGGAGGGCCTGACAGGCATTGGGTACCCCGGTGATGGCTTCGAGAAGCGTGGGCATGGTGCAATGAGGGGAACGGGGAACGGGGAACAGGGAACAGGGAACAGGGAACAGGGAACAGGGAACAGGGAACGGTGGTGAATCTAGAAGCACTGCCGGTTTCTGCCAGCGTCCTGAGAATGGTTCCCTTGCCCCAACCGCCTACCACTCCCGGTTGAGCCTGTCTCCGTCTCCGTTGCCCCTTTGCCAGGTCCCCGTTCCCCGTTCCCTGTTCTCCTGTTCCCCGTTCTCCCGTTCCCCGTTCCCTGTTCCCCGTTCTGGCTTCCCTTAGATTCCCCCCATGCTCCACCTTGCCGTCGCGCAGCTACGCCCGAGGAAGGGGGCCTACGCCGAGAACCTGACGGAGCTTGGCCGGGTTTTCGGTGAGGTCGCGCGGTGGCCGGAGCCCCCGGGCCTGATCGTGACGCCGGAGAGCGCCCTCACTGGCTACTTCCTCGAAGGGGGAGTCCGGGACCTCGCGGTTTCCGCCGATCATCTCTTCCAGGATCTGACCGAGCAGCACCGCATCGCCGGTGCCCCGCCATTCGACATCGCCATCGGGTTCTACGAAGTCTGGCGCAACCGGCTCCACAACTCCGCGCTCTACGCTTCCCTCGGCGGATCGGACGCGGGCATCCGGCACGTTCATCGCAAGGTGTTTCTGCCGACCTACGGCGTCTTCGACGAGGAACGTTTCGTCGAACCCGGAAAGAGCGTCGAGGCGTTCGACACTCGTTGGGGACGAGCCGCGATGTTGGTTTGCGAGGATGCCTGGCACTCGCTGGCCCCGACGCTCGCGGCCCTCGACGGGGCCCAGCTCATCATTGTGCCGAGTGCCACGCCGGCCCGGGGGATTGGGCCGGGTGACGGCAAGGGGCGACCGGCCAATCTGGACCGGTGGGACCGGCTGGCCCAGGGGATTGCAGAAGAGCATGGCGTGTTCGTAGTGGTGGCCCACCTGGTCGGCTTCGAGGGCGGGAAGGGATTCGTTGGCGGCTCGGTGGTGGTCGGTCCTCGCGGAAACACTATCCTGCATGGGCCGCTTTTCGAACCCGGTATCGTCGAGACGCGGCTCGACTTCGACGAAGTGACCCGGGCGCGGGCGGATCAGCCCTTGCTGTCCGATCTGGAGTCGAGGTTGCCACATTTGCTGGAGTCGCTCGAGGCGCGGCGAGGGGATGGGCGGATGGGCAGATGGGCAGATGGGCAAGCAACCCCGGATGGACGGAGGCTCGCCGGGCCGGGCCCGGCTTCCAAGCGAGCGGCGTCCGCCGCCCATCCGCCCATCCGCCCAACCGCCCCACTGAGCATCGACCCCGAACTCACCCGCCGCTGGCTGGTGGAGTTTCTCCGGGACGAGGTGCTGCGGCGGCGCGGCTTCACCAAGGGAATCATCGGCCTCTCGGGCGGGGTGGACAGCTCGTTGGTGGCCTATCTCGCCGCGGAGGCACTGGGGCCGGAAAGCGTCATCGGCGTGCGGATGCCCTATCGTACCTCGAGTCCCGAAAGCCTGGAGCATGCCCAGTTGGTCATCGACCAGCTCGGGATCCAGAGTCGCACCGTCGATATCAGCGGGGCGGTGGAGGCGCTGGCCGGGTCCATCGGTGGCGAGATCGATCCCGGGCGCCGGGGCAATATCATGGCGCGGATGCGGATGATCGCGCTGTTCGATCTGTCCGCCGCGCTCAAGGCACTGCCGCTCGGCACCGGCAACAAGACCGAGCGGCTGTTCGGGTACTTCACCTGGCACGCCGACGACTCACCGCCAGTGAACGCGATCGGCGATCTCTTCAAGACCCAGGTCTGGGCCCTGGCGCGCCACCTCGGGGTTCCGGACGTGATCGTCTCGAAGCCCGCCAGCGCCGACCTGATCAAGGGCCAGACCGACGAAGGAGATTTCGGGATCTCTTATCCCAAGGCGGATCTGATTCTCCACTGGCTCCTCTCCGGGCTCAAGGAGGAGGAGATCGTCGCCCAGGGCTTCACCGCGGCCGAGGTGGCGCTGGTACGCAAGCGGCTGGAGTCGACCCATTGGAAGCGGCGGCTGCCGACCGTCGCGATGCTGAGTCAGACCGCCATCGGGGAGTACTATCTGCGGCCGGTCGATTATTAGGGAGAGCATCAGCGGCACGCCAGGTGTGACCATTGGCCGCAGATGAACCCAGATCACTCCAGGCCCCGGAGAATTCTTACACCGCGATCACGAAAGAACGTGTGGTCGACCCTTTAGGCATCGGTGTCGTTGGGCAAGGAAGCAAAACTCACCTGTTCTCGGAACGATCTGCGTTCATCCGCGTTCATCTGCGGCTATTGCCTTCTCCGGATCGGCGTGATGAGTCCTGAATCCCGGCCCATGAGCTACTCTCGAGCGGACCTGACCACGCTCGTCATGCCCCACATGCAGAATGTGCTGGGTGATCTGTTCGGCGGCCATCTGATGGCGATGGTCGATCAGGCCGCCGCGGTGGCGGCGATCCGGCACGCCGGCGGTCCCGCGGTCACCGCCAGCATCGACCGGGTGGACTTCCGGGAGCGGATCCCGGTGGGAGCGCTGGTGACCTGTTCGGCCACCGTCGATTTCGTGGGCAACTCCTCGATGGACCTCTCGGTCGAGGTCTACTCCGAGAACGTGCCCACCGGCGAGCGGCGCCACACCCATACGGCACACGTCGTCTTCGTGGCGATCGACCCGCAAGGCAAGCCGAAGCGGGTGCCGAGACTGGTTCCCGGAACACCGCAGGAGCAGACCCGCTACGAGCAGGCGCGGGTTCATCGGGAGCAGCGCGGGTCGCGATGAGCTCTTCGGGGACGGCCGTGGTGATGAGCGGTGGTGGGGCCAAGGCGGCCGCGCACCTCGGCGCCCACCTGGCCATCATGGAGGCCGGCCTCACGCCGGCGCGCTACGTCGCGACCTCGATGGGGGCCGTCATGTCGGCACTCTTCGCCACCGGACTCCGCTACGAGAATGTGCTCGAGCGGGTCCTCTCGGTCCGGACCGGGGATGTCATAGTGGGAAATCCGCTGGCCCTCTTGACCGGCCTCTACAGCCAGTCGATCCTCAAGTCCGGTCCACTCATCGCGACTCTCGAACGAGTGGTGCCGGCGCGACGCTTCGGTGAGCTCAAGGTTCCGCTCACCATCACGGCGACCGACTTCGACAGCGGCGAGCTGGTGCTCTTCGGCGAGGGGGGCAGGGAGGTCCCTTTGTGTGACGCGCTCTACGCGACCTGCGCCCTCCCCGTCTTCTATCCTCCGGCGATCATCGAGGGGAAACGCTACGTCGATGGCGGTCTGCGCAGCGTACTCCCGATCGAGGTGGCGGCGAGCTTCGGGCCTGATCGCATCGTTGCGGTGGACACCGGACCGGGATTCGATGAGGAAGCGGTGCCCGGCGCGAAAGGACTCCCCGCCATCGTCCAGGCGCATAGCGATGCAACCGGCATCATGATGGCCGCGAACACCCTGGCGGCGCTGGCGCTCTGGCGGGCCACGCCCGAACGTCCGCCGATGGTGTACGTCCGCCCTCGACTCCCCCGCGGCGCCACCTTCCGGGTCGATCTTCTCCGCGCCTTCGTAGAGGAAGGCCACCGGGCAACGGCGCTGGCGTTGCAGGGGAAGTGAAGCCAGATTGATGGGGTGTAGGGTGTAGGGTGTAGGGTGTAGGGTGTAGGGTGTAG
>JBGPJS010000104.1:0-10230 GCA_041485505.1 Gemmatimonadota bacterium
CCTGCGTTCGTCGAGAAGAGCTTGCCCTCGTTTCGCCTGGTGGCGGAATTGGTCCACGCGGTCGGGGGCGTCGTCTCCGCTGCCCATCTCAAGGACCGCGGCACCCGTGGGGTGCTCCGGCGCCTGAAGGACGAGGGGCTCGATGCGGTGGAGACCCGGCATCCCGCTCACGACCCTGACCTCCGTGCGCGCTTGACCGATCATGCGCTGGCGCTGGACCTGTTGCGGACCGGTGGAAGCGACTGGCATGGTGACGGCGCCACAGTGGGAACCCACGCAACTCTCGGTTCCCAGCAGGTGCCCGCCGAATGGCTGGAGCGTCTGGAGGCTGGTCGTCGTACACCGCAATCACCCGCGACGTCTTAGTCGTTAGCTGCTAGTCGTTAGCCATTGGCGGTCTCTTCCTGCCCTCCACACCGAGCTGGCCACTGATCGGGCAAGGTCCTTGGCTAACGGCTAACGGCTAATGGCCAATGGCTAGCCGGCCAACGGCTGCCATACCCAATGGAACCTTCCAGCGTTAATCTGCGTTCATCCGGAATCCTCGCGGGACTGTCCTTTCTCCTCGCTCGGGGCTCGCATGGCTACTCAATTTGATTTCCACGGCAAGGTCGTGCTGGTCACTGGCGTTGGCCGGGCGGGCCAGATTGGTCACGCGATCGCCTTGGCCTTTGGCCGTGCCGGCGCCAAGATCGTGTCGGCCGATCGTAATGCCACCGGTGTGGCGGAGCGGGTCAAGGAGTTCGCCGCCGAGGGAATCGACGTCCGGCCTTCCGCCGGCGACCTGACTGAGCCGGACATCACCGCCCTCGCGGTGGAGGCCGCGCTCAAGCACTTCGGGCGGTTGGATGTCCTGGTCAATGTGGCGGGCGGGCTCACGACGTATGGTCCGATTTCCCAGGGCGGGGTCGATGCGTTCGATCGTGAGGTGGCCATCAATCTCAAGACCGCGTACCTCATGTCCCGCGCCGCCATCGAGGCCCTCGCGAAGACCCGGGGCTGCATCGTGAATTTCGCCTCGGTCGCCTACTTCCGGCCCCAGGCCAATCTGGCGATCTACAGCGCGGCCAAGGCCGGGGTAGCTGGCCTGACCCAGAGTCTGGCCATCGAACTCCGCGATCGGGGGATCCGGGTCAATGCGGTAGCACCGGGCATGGTCCGTACCGTACAGAATGTCGCGGACGTGGGGGCCGACGCCCGGTTCGTCGAAATTCAGCAGATCACCGACGCGGTCCTTTTCCTGGGGAGCGAGGCCGCATCCGGCATCACCGGCCACATCCTGCCGGTTACCAACGGAGAGCTCTGACCGTGGACCTCCGGGGCCGGGTGGCCCTGGTCACCGGAGCTGGGCGCCGCCTCGGCCGGGCGATTGCCCTGGCATTGGCCGACCGGGGGATGACGGTCGCGGTCCATCACCATCAGTCCGTTGGGGGAGCGGAGCAGGTCTGCGCGGAGATCCGGGCGCGGGGTGGGACCGCCGAGCGATTTGCCGCGGATCTCACCGATGCATTGGCGGCCCAAGCCCTGCCCGGGCGGGCTGCGCAGCGGTTCGGGAGCCTGGATGTGCTCATCAATTCGGCTGCCGTGATGAGGCGCCTCTCGGTCGGCGAGACCACGCCTGGTGACTGGGACGCGATCATGAATCTCAACCTGCGAGCCGGGTACTTTTGCGCGCAGGGTGCGGTGGCGGCGCTGCGCGCCACCAGGGGAAAGATCGTCAACCTGGCGGATGTCGGAGGCCTCGAGCCCTGGCCCAGCTACAGCGCCCACTGCATCAGCAAGGCGGGGGTCATCATGCTCACCAAAGCGCTCGCTCGCGCCTTTGCACCAGAGGTCACGGTCAATGCGGTGGCCCCAGGGGCCGTGCTGGTTCCAGAGGAGTGGGACGACCAGGCGCGCCAACACCTCGAGACCACGACCCCGCTCAAGCGGCTGGGCAGCCCTGAGGACGTTACCGCCGCGATTCTGTACTTGCTCGAAGGCGGGGACTACGTCACCGGTGAGACGATCGTCGTGGATGGGGGGAGGCTGATTCGGTGAGGGGAGGACAGCCCGCGGGCCGGGCCCTGAAGGACTCCCTACCGGTCGCAGGCGGGCCGGTGGGGCCTGAGGAGGTTCCGCCCGCCGGTCCGCCGGTCCGCCTGTCTGACGTGGTCATCATCGGTGGCGGCTGCTACGGCACCTTCTACGCGAAACAGCTCGAGTCCGCCAAATCGAAGGGCAAGGCCGAGTACCAGCGGATACTGGTTGTTGATCGGGATCCGAATTGCCAGATGATCCGTGAGATCGGCGAAACCGAGGACCGCCGCCTGATCGTCCGCGATTGGGGCGACTTTCTGGACGAATATCTGCCCGCCCGCCCGCCTGCCCGCCAGCCCGCGGATGTCATCGTTCCCTCCCCCCTCATGCCCCACCTCATGTACCTATGGCTGGTGCGCCGCGCCCGCGGTCGGTGGCCGGGACGGACCATCGAGACTCACCCCATCCCTCACGGGCCGGGGACTCCGTACGACGTTGGGGCGCCCGATCATACCCGCTACGTCTCCTTCGCCGACTGGATCTGCCCCACCCATTGCATCGAACCCGCCATCTGCCCGGCAATCCACGGGCCGAGGACGTGGGAAATGTCCGAGGCGCTGGAGAGGCTGGCCCGCCGGCTCGACCGCGACACCTGCACGGTGGGCCCGGTGCTCTTCACCTGTCAGCACCAGGTCTTCGGGGTGGGGACCTTCAGCATCGACCAGGTGTTGGCGGGAGATACGTCGGTAGAGGAGGCGGGGGCGTCGGGTGCCGCGGTGGATGTGCTGGTCGGCACCGTCTCCTCCTGTCACGGCGCCGTCAACCTGCTGCACCTGGGCCCCACCTGAGTCAGGCGTCCCGAATTGTTCTATATTGATGGAAGCATTCAGGCCTTAGCCGTTAGCCATCAGCCCTGGGGGCACCGGCTAACGGCTATCGACTAATGGCCCATTTAGACCACCGAGCCATGCACGCCAACACGGATCTCGAATTCGACACTATCATCGTCGGCGGCGGCCCCGCCGGCCTTTGCGCGGCCATGTACGCCGGGCGCGGTCTGCTGCGGGCCGTCCTCCTGGAGCGGGGGATCCCGGGCGGCGAACTGCTCAATACCGAGCTGATCGAGGACTACCCCGGCTTCGAGAGCATTCTCGGCCGAGAGCTGGCCGAAAGGATGACCACCCACGCCAGAAAGTTCGGCGCCGACATCCGGCAGGAGAATGTGGCATCGATCGCCCGCCGGGAAGACGGTGCCTTCGTGGTCAGCACGGACAGCAAAACCGTCTACACTGCGCCGACGGTCATTCTCACGGCGGGCGGGACCCCAACCAAGCTTGGCGTGCCTGGGGAGCTCGAGTATGCCGGTCGGGGAGTCTCCTACTGCGCGGTCTGTGACGGCGCCTTCTTCAAGGGCGATACCATCGCGGTCATCGGCGGTGGTGACGCGGCGGTTGAAGAGGCGGACTACCTCACCCGCTACGCCGCCAAGGTCTATCTGGTGCACCGTCGGGAGCAGCTCCGGGCGTCGAGGATCCTGCAGGAGCGCCTCTTTGCCAACCCGAAGATCGAGATCGTCTGGAACCAGAAAGTGCTGGAGCTGCTCGGAGAGCCCAGTGGTCTCAAGGAGATCGTTCTTCAGGATACGGTCACGGGAGCCCGGTCCGCGCTCGCCGCGACGGGATGCTTCGTCTTCATCGGTTTCAAGCCGAATTCGGGACTGGTGATGGAGCACTTCGACCACGATGCCAGTGGATACATCCGGACCGACGAGCGGATGATGACCTCGATCCCGGGACTCTTTGCCGCCGGCGATCTCCGGGTACAGCTCACCCGGCAGGTCACCACCGCGGTGGGCGACGCCACGACCGCGGCGATCGCCGTCGAGAAGTACCTCATTGACCGGAGGAGCCGGGCCCTTGACTGAGCTGGAAATCGTGGCACTGCCCAACGGGCAGTTCGTGGAGAATTGCTACCTCGTCGGGGACCGCCTCCGACGGGAGGCGGTGATGATCGATCCCGGGGAGGAGCCCGCGCTCTTTCTCGCGGAACTCGACACCCGGGCTTGGCACCTCTCCGCCATCTGGCTCACCCACGCCCACATCGATCACATCATGGGCGTCGGCGCGGTCAAGGACGCTACGGGAGTCCCGGTGCTGCTCCACCCGGCCGATCGCAAGCTCTACGACAACCTTCGCGGTCAGGGCGAGTGGATGGGGCTCCGGCTCGATCCCGCCCCGCCCCCCGATGCCGAGCTGCAGTCGGGGCAGCGGCTCCGCGTGGGTGGGTTTGACTTCGAGGTGCGGCACACGCCGGGACACTCGCCCGGTAGCGTGAGTTTCGTCGGTCAGGGAGTCGTCTTCGGGGGGGACGTGCTGTTCAACGGGTCCATCGGCCGCACCGATCTGCCCGGCGGCGACCTCGGCACTCTCATGAGCTCGATCCAGTCCTCCTTTCTCAGCCTTCCGGACTCCACCATTGTCTATGGCGGCCATGGCCCCGAGACCACGATCGGCATCGAGCGGATGACCAATCCATTTCTGACGGGGGTGTTTCGTGCGGAGTGAGGCGGGCGGCCGGGCAGGCGGACAGGCGGGCGGTCAAGCCGGTGGCCCTCCTGCCAGGAGGGCGGGAGCTCACTCCGATACCAGCGCTGCCCGCCGGCCCGCCGGCCCGCCGGCCCACCCACTCTGCAACCGCTGCGGCTTTCCCGTCATTTCCCGCGCCTGGGGCTGCAAGAACCCCTGTCGTAACTGCGGGACTGTCTATCCCCTCGGCGACTGCTCCGATTGAGCCCGCGACCGGATCTCTCCTTGAGTTCCCCCTCTCCCCTCAGGGAGAGGGCGCCAGGGGGTGAAGTCACCGGCGCCCCCGCTCCCATCAGGGAAAGGGGGACAGGCGGTGCGGTGGGTGAGCTCCTTCCCCCCGGTCCCGCGATTGACCTCTCCCGCACCACCCTCGCTTCTCGACTGCGGCCGTCAGCCGAGCTCGCGGTCCTCGATATCACCAAGTACTTCGGCGACGCCACCGGCGGCATTCGGACCTATCTCTTGGAGAAGGCGCGCCATGTCGGAGGCGATCCTCGGCTCCGGCAGGTACTGGTGGTTCCCGGAAGCGAAGACTCCATCAGCGAGCGCGAGGGGGTGCGCTGCTACCGGCTCCGCGGGCCCCGCATCCCGACCCAGGATGCCTACCGGTTTCTCCTCGCCACCCGCACCACTCGCCGGATCGTGGAGCACGAACGCCCTGACCTCATTGAGGTCGGCAGCCCGTTTCTGGTGCCTTGGCTTACCCGCCGCGCGAACCGATCGCTCAAGGCGCCGCTGGTGTGGTTCTACCATACCAACCTGCCACGCATTGTCGAGCATTCGCTCGCGATCGGTGGATCAGCCCCCCAGGCGGCGTCAAGCGCCGCTTGGGCCTACATTCGCCGCCTCTCGCGCCTATTCCGCGCGACGCTGGCGGCCTCGGACACCGTTGTCCGCGAGCTGGAGGGGCAGGGAATCGCCCCGGTCTACCGCGTGGGCCTCGGTGTTGACCTCGAGCAATTTCATCCGGAGCACCGGGTCAATGCCGAGGAGAGTCGGGCCCGCGCAGGGCTTCCGAGCGGTCCCCTCGCGATGTTTGTTGGGCGAATCGCCCGGGAGAAGCGTCTGGACGTAGTACTGCAAGCGTGGAGTGCCGTGGAGGCGAGGACCGGCGCAACCCTGGTGCTGGTCGGAGACGGCCCTGCGAAATCCTCCTTGCAGTCGCGGTTCCGGGCCTGCCGGGTGCGGTGGCTTCCCTACCTGGCCAATCGTGAGTGGCTCGCCGATCTCTTCGCCGCCGCCGACCTCTACGTCGCGCCCGGACCCGCGGAGACCTTCGGGCTCTCCGCCCTCGAGGCCCTGGCGAGCGGAACCCCGGTGCTCTCCGTGAATCAGGGCGGGGTTGCGGAACTGGTGACCCGTTCCGGCGCGGGCGGACTGTATCCCCTGAACGACGCTGGCGGCCTCGCCGAGACAGCGATTCGTCTTTTCGAGAGCGACCGTTTCGCCCTCGGCGCCCGGGGTCGGACCTACGCCGCAACCCACCATAGCTGGCCCGTCGTGTTTGACCGAATCTTCCAGGTCTACCGCGAGGTGCTCTCCTGAATTAACCTCGGTCAGCACCCAGCACCCAGCACCCAGCACCCAGCACCCAGCACCCAGCACCCAGCACCCACTCGGAACTCGGAACTCAGAACTCGGAACTCGGAACTCGGAACTCGCTACTTCTGCTCCCTCCCCTCTACGCCCACCTCGCCTGTCTCGGCCTCGTCCTCGCCGACCTCGTGGCCCGCACCTGGCGGATCCAGTGGTTTGTCCGCGGGCTGGGCCACCGGATGAGTTTCGCCGAGGCATTCACCCTGAACGCGTTCGGCGAGGCGGCCTGTGGCCTCACGCCTCTCAGGATCGCGGGCGAGCCGGCCCGCCTGGGCGGACTCCTGCGGGCGCGGGTTCCCGCTACCGCGGCATTCGTCGCGATCAGCGTGGAGGTGCTGGCCGCATGGCCCGTGATCATCGGAGTGGCGGCGTGGCTGGGATGGCGCTACGCGCCCGACTGGTGGACGGTGGCGGGGCCGAGGCTGCATCACACCTTCCACTCGGCGCGATACTGGGTGGCGGGGATCGTGGTGCTCAGCCTGCTCGTCTGGTTTGTAGCCCGGCCGCACGCGCGATCAGTGGTTCGAAACCTCCGGCGGCCGATCCGTCGAGTCATGGTCTACTGGCGCCGGATGCCGCTCTGGGCTGTCCTCGCCAGCATTCCGTGCACCCTGGTGAACGTGGTGGGACGAGTCGCGATCCTGCCAGTCCTTCTGCTCACTCTCCCCAGCCACCCACCACTCGGCTCGGTGGCCGTCGGCTCGTTCGCCTTGCTCTATAGTCAAATGGTCCTGCCGACGCCGTCGGGTGTCGGGGCGGTAGACCTCGGCTTCCTCGGTGGCGCTGCCGGCGACCTCGGTGATGACCGGGCCACCCTGCTGTTCGCCTGGCGGCTTTACTCCACCGGCATCGGCGTGCTCCTCGGCGTTGGCCTAGCGCTCCGGATCTACGGCTGGCAAGCCGTACGCTCGCTGCTGTTCCGCCGGACCGCGGGAGGGGACCAGGCTTGATCATTGTCCCGTAGCTCTCCACCTTGCACCGCCATTCCGCCATTCCGCCATTCCGCCAATCGGCCAATCGGCCATTCGGCAGTTCGGCAATTCGGCCAATCGGCCAATCGGCCATTCAGCCAAATCCCCCCTGCTACCGCGGTGCCGGTGAAATCGCCACCAGCATCACGGTGCGCTCCAGGGCTTCTTCCACGCCGTGCGGTACCTCCGCCGGGGCCCAGACCAGCGTCCCGGCTCCCGTCTCTCGACTCTCCTCTCCCACCCGCATCCTCGCCTTTCCCGAGACGATAAAGTAGAATTTGTCCGCGCCGGCGTGCGCGTGGATCTTCTGACCCTGCCCCGGCTCGAAGCAGTTGAGTCCGACGAACAGATGCGCGCCGCTGAAGAGATCGGCCTTGGTCGCTCCGGCCCTGCCAAAGCTGGCCATCGCCGCCACCTGCCGGAAGAAGTCGTTCATGGAATACCCTCGGGGTTTCTAAAGGGATTCGCCGCGGATGAACCCAGATGAACGCGGATTCGATCTGGCAGGGAGGAGATTCGCTTCGATGGGGAGCGAATCCGGGTATTCCGTGTTTTCCGGGTGCTCCGCGGTAAGCCGTCGATCATGTCTGACCGATCCCCGAACCCGCTTGCAGATAGATGACGACTAGGATCGAAAAAGACCCGCTCGGCGAGAAACCCGTTCCCGCCTCTGCCCTCTACGGCATCCAGACCCTCAGGGCGGTGGAGAACTTTCCGATCTCCGGTCTCAAGCCGCTCCCGGCCTTTGTAGACGCAGTCATCTGGATCAAGCGCTCGGCGGCGTCGACCCACAAAGAAACCGGTCGCCTCGAGGCCCGTCTGGCCGATGCCATCATCGCCGCCGCCGACGAAGTCCTCGCCGGTCAGCACCGTGACCAATTCGTGGTGGACGTCTACCAGGCCGGCGCCGGCACCAGCCACAACATGAACTGTAACGAGGTCCTCGCGAACCGGGCCAACGAAATCCTGGGCGCGGCCCGCGGGACCTACGCACCGGTGCATCCCAATGATCATGTCAACATGGCCCAGAGCACCAATGACGTGATCCCGACCGCCATGCGCCTGGCGACCCTGGCGACGCTTCCCTCCACCCTCTCCGCCCTCTCGGTCCTCTCCGGCGCATTTCTCGAAAAGGGCATCCAGTTCGACCCCATCATCAAGTCCGGCCGCACCCACCTGCAGGACGCGACCCCGATCCGTCTGGGCCAGGAGTTCGCGGCCTACGGCCACACCGTGGACCGCCACCGGGAGAAGCTGCTCCAGGCGGCCGATTGGCTCCGCGAGATGACCATCGGTGGTACCGCCGTCGGGACCGGCATCAACGCCGAGCCTCAGTACCCCGCGCTCATGGTGAAATACCTCACCCAGGTGAGCAAACTCGAATTGCGAGAGGGCCGGGACCGCGTCCAGCTGATGCAGTCCATGGGAGATATCGCCACCTTCAGCGGCGCCTTCCGCGCGTTTGTCCTGGATCTCAACAAGATCGCCAACGACCTCCGGCTGCTCGCGTCGGGACCCCGCACCGGCCTGGCGGAGATCCAGCTCCCCGCGGTGCAGCCCGGCTCGAGCATCATGCCCGGCAAGGTGAATCCGTCGATCGCGGAGATGGTGAACCAGGTCTGCTACCAGGCACTGGGCCTCGACACCACAGTGGCGCTGGCGGCCGAGGCGGGTCAGCTGGAGCTGAATGTCATGATGCCAGTTATCACCCACAATATCGTTTTTGGGCTGATCATCGTCGGGAACGCCAGCTGGGTACTGGCCGAGAAATGTGTCCGCGGTATCGAGGCCGACGAGGCCATGTGCGCTCACTGGCTGGAGCGGAGTCCCGCGCTGGTGACCGCTCTGGCGCCCAAGATCGGCTACGCGGACGCCGCGAAATTGGCCAAGGAGGCCCTCGCGACGGGCCTCACCGTGAAGGAGCTGGTGGTGAAAAAGGGTTTGCTCAAGGGGAAGGAGCTGGATGAAGTTCTCGACCTCCGCGCCATGACCGAGCTTGGCGTCCCGGGGGGCAAGGGGATTCCCGGCGGGGGGTGAGCTTCAGGGCCGTGGGGTAGGCGCTAGGGCCAACCGCATCCGGCCTGACGTTCCTTGCTCACCATCGGAACCGCCACCATATTCCCCACCATGCGCATCACCACCTGGTCCGAGTACAGTCTGATCATCTGCGTCCACCTTGCCAAGCGCGCCCGGACTGGTGCGGCTCCAGTTGCGGCTCGTGAGGTCGCGGACTTGGAACGCCTGCCGACGGACTATGTCGAACAGATTCTCCTTCGGCTTCGCCGGGCCGGCCTGGTCGAGAGCGTTCGGGGCGCTCGGGGGGGCTACCATCTCGCCCGGGATGCGGCGCAGATCTCGATGCGGGACATCATGACTGCCGCCGAGCACCAGACCTTCGAAATGAACTGCGACGATCACCGGGTGGACGCCGATCGATGTAGTCCGACCAACGCCTGCAGTATCCGGCCGGTCTGGCATGCCTTGCGGCAGCGAGTGGATGATCTCCTCGGCAGCATCATGCTCGCCGACCTCATGAAGGAGGAGGCCCAGGTCCAGGAGCTGGTGGCCATCTCCGCGAACTGAGCCGCGGCTCCCTGTCGCAGTTGACCCGGCCCCGGCGGCCGGGTTTTTGTTTTGGAAACGAGGTCCCCATGCCTATGGTCGCCCAGGTCCCCGCCGCGCTCTCCCACGAGGAGATTCTCCGCTACTCCCGGCATCTCCTGCTTCCCGAGGTTGGTCTGGAGGGACAGCGGAAGCTCAAGGCTGCCCGGGTGCTGGTCATCGGTGCCGGTGGTTTGGGCTCACCGGTGGCACTGTACCTGGCCGCGGCCGGCGTCGGCACCATCGGCCTGGTGGACTTCGACACCGTCGATGTGACCAATCTCCAGCGCCAGATCCTGCACGGCAGCGCCCAGGTCGGCCGGCGGAAACTCGACTCGGCGGAGGCCCGACTCAAGGATCTCAATCCCCACGTCCATATCGAAGGGTTCGAAACCCGCCTGACCTCGGCGAACGCGCTGGAGATCCTGAGTGATTTTGACATCGTCGTGGATGGCAGC
>JBGPJS010000105.1:0-10206 GCA_041485505.1 Gemmatimonadota bacterium
ATGATCTCACGCACCAGCTTGTGGCGGATCACATCCGATTCGTCGAGATAGCAGAACTGGATGCCGTCGATCCCGGGCAGGATTCGCTCCACCTGGATCAGTCCGGAATCCTCCCGCTTGGGAAGATCCACCTGGGTCTTGTCACCGGTCACCACGGTCTTGCTGTTCACGCCGAGACGGGTGAGGAACATCTTCATCTGGGCCCCGGTGGCGTTCTGGGCCTCATCGAGGATGATGAACGCATCGGCCAGCGTCCGCCCTCGCATGTAGGCCAGGGGGGCGATTTCGATGGTCCGGGTCTCCAGCGCCTTCTGCACCCGGTCGTGCGGCATCATGTCTTCCAGCGCGTCGTAGAGCGGGCGGAGGTAGGGATCCACCTTGGCCTGGAGGTCGCCCGGGAGAAAGCCGAGCGATTCACCGGCTTCCACCGCGGGTCGCGCCAGAATGATGCGTTTGACCCGTTTACGCGCCAGCGCCTCGACCGCCTTGGCAACGGCAAGATAGGTCTTGCCGGTGCCGGCCGGGCCGATGCTCACCACGATGTCGTGGGTGGAAATGGCCTGGAGGTAATCGCGCTGTCCCTGCGTCTTCGGGGAAATGACCCGGCGGAGCCCCGGCAGGACGATCTTCTGATCGCCCGAGGCGCCGCTGGTATCGAGGAGGGGACCTTCCGCCACGAACCGGTGGACGTCTTCAAGCGCCACGGCTTCGCCCATCCGCGCCAGATCCACCATTGACTGCACCACCGCGGTGGCCCGCTCGACCCGTTCCAGCGGCCCGGCGAGCGTGAGGGAATCACCCCGAAGCGACGCGCGCACTCCCAGCTCCCGCTGGACTTCGAGCAGGTTAACGTCGTTGACGCCGGTCAGCAGCAGGGGGTCGGCGCCCTCGGTGGACAACCGGTGCAGGATATCGTCGGACATTCTTACTCCACCTTCAAGTGGAGCGCCTTCAGGTCCTCTTGCTTCACTGCCGTCGGCGCCCCTTCGAACAGCGCCCGTGCCGCCGTGGTCTTGGGGAACGCGATGACATCACGCAACGACGAGCCACCGGCCAGCAGCATGGCGACCCGATCGAACCCGATCGCAAACCCGCCATGCGGCGGCGCCCCGGCGGCGAGCCCGTCCAGCAGGAATCCGAACCGGCGCCGGATCTCCGGCTCCGAAATGCCGAGGAGTCGGAAGACCGTCTGCTGAATCGCCGGGTCGGTGATGCGGATGGAACCACTCCCCAACTCCATCCCGTTATACACCGCGTCATAGTGCTGCGCGCGGCAGTGACCCGGGTCACTCTCGAGTCTCCCCGCATCGGCCGGATGCGGCGCGGTGAAAGGGTGATGCGCGAAGGTGTACTGGCCGGTCTCGGCATCCCGCTCGAAGAGGGGAAAGTCCACGATCCAGCAGAAGGCATGTTCGATGGACGGGGCAAGACCCATCCGCGCAATCGCGGCGCTTCGGATTCCATGGAGAGCAGGCGAAGTTACCTCGTCGGAGCCTACAACCGCGAGGAGCATGCTTTGGTCTGCCCAAGCCGCCTTCGAGATCGACGACGAGAATCCAAGAGCCGAAGCACCGATTGCCTTCATTCCTTGCCCCTCCCACCCAGCCGCAACACGCTTAATCCAGATCAACCCACCAGCCTTAGCGCCCTTTGCGATCACACCCAGATTGTCGATGTCTTTTCTTGAAAACTTGGCACCTCCCCCTGGGACAACGATACCTCGCAGCCGGCCTCCAGATGCGACCGCTTGGCGGACAAAGTCCGCAGAGTCTTCAGCAACGTCGGTCGTAAAATCGTGAATCTGCATCTCCTTCTCGTATCGCAGATCCGGCTTGTCGATCCCGAACCGCTCCATCGACTCGGCCCAGGTGAGGCGGGGGAAAGGACTAGCCACCGGCTGCCCCCCCTGGTCCCACAGCTCGACCAGCACCCGCTCGACCACCTCCTGCACGTCCTCGGCGCTCACGAACGAGGCCTCGATGTCGATCTGGGTGAACTCGGGTTGCCGGTCGGCGCGGAGGTCCTCATCCCGGAAGCAACGCGCAATCTGAAAATACCGGTCGTAGCCCGCCACCATCAGCAGCTGCTTGTAGATCTGGGGTGACTGCGGCAGCGCGTAGAACTCGCCGATGTGAATCCGGCTGGGCACCAGATAGTCCCGCGCCCCTTCGGGCGTGGGCTTGGTGAGAATCGGGGTTTCGATCTCGAGGAAGCCCAGATCGGACAGGGTGCGTCGGGCCCGCTGCGCCAGGCCGTGTCGCATCAGGAGATTCTTCTGCAGCTCGGGGCGACGGAGATCGAGGACTCGATGCTTGAGTCGCAATTCCTCCGCGGGGAGTTCCTCTCCCTCTTTCCGGGCCACCGGAATCGCGGGCGTGGTGGCGGGACCGACGATTTCGAGAGCCGTCACCCGCACTTCGATGTCCCGGGTGGCCATGCCCGTGTCGCGGGCCGATTGCGGGCGCAGCTCCACCTTCCCGGTCACCAGCACCACGGACTCCTGCCCCGCAGCGCCCGCCCGGGCGAGCACCTCCGGCGACGTCCAGTCCGGGTTGAACGAGAGCTGCACCAGTCCATCACGATCCCTCAGGTCGAGAAAAATGACCCCGCCGAGGTCGCGAACCCGGTGGACCCAGCCGCCGAGTCGTACCGTCTGACCAATGTGGGCGCGGGAGAGGCTGCCGCAGCGATGGGAGCGCATTGCCGTCGCGGACATGCGGGCTATCTCCCCTCGGCGTCGCGAATGATGTTGAAGAATTGGTCGGCGTCCCTCGCCTTGAGCAGGGCATCACGCACCGACTCGCGCCGGACCAGCCGCGCGATCCGGCTCAGCGCCTTGACGTGCTGACCGGCGGCGGATTCGGGACCGACCAGAAGAAAGAATAGACGGACCGGCTCGCCGTCGAGGGCATCGAACGGGATGGGAACGGCGCTAGCACCGCAGACCAGATTCAACTCCTTGACGGTGGGAGATTTGGCGTGGGGAATCGCGATGCCGAAGCCGATCCCGGTGCTGAGCACCTCCTCGCGTTCCAGGACCGCGTCCAGGATGTCCTGGAAATCCCCCCCAGATCGCTCGACCAGGAGCTGAGTGAGCTCGCGGAGTACGCCGGGCTTGTCCTGGGCGAGCACGGGGACACGCACCCGGTCAAGGGTCAGGAATTCAGTGAGCAGCACACTGGGTCGAGGAAGAGGTAGGGCGGAAAGGTAACCACCGCCCAGAGGGGGGGCAAGCGATTGTGAGGTCGTAGCTTAGCTGTCGAGTCTCAACTCGCGGCTCTCGGTTGGCTCCGGCAATGATCCCTCTCCTTGGACGGCTTCGCGGCCAGGGTGGCCCACTATCTTTCTCGCCATGACTTCACGAGCCCCCACCCTGGAGACCGAGACGCTCCTGGACCTGACGCCCGGCGATGCGGAGCGCACGGTCGCCGCCTGGGCCGCCGCAGAGGGCCTTCCCGAGTATAGAGTCCGGCAGATCGTGCCCCGCCTTTGGACCCGCCCGGTGGCCGCATGGTCCGAGGCAACCGACCTGCCACTCGCTCTGCGGCAGCGGCTCGAGGCCAACTTTCCCCTGCCCCGCCTCACCTTAGAAACCGCGCAGCTCTCGTCGGATGGCACCCGGAAGTTTCTCTGGCGGCTGCCCGACGGTGAGGCGATCGAATCGGTCCTGATCCCCACGGCCTCCCGGCGCACACTCTGCATTTCTTCCCAAGCCGGGTGCGCGCTTGGCTGCGTCTTCTGCGCCACCGGACGGATGGGCTTCCGGCGGAACCTGAGCGTCTTCGAGATCGCCGGACAGGCCCGGGAGATCATGCTCCGCCACCCCGATCTCCGCCCGACCAACGTGGTCTTCATGGGGATGGGCGAACCGCTCCTCAACTGGCCGGCGGTGGACACCGCGCTCACCATACTCAATCATCCCGACGGATTGGGGTTGGGAGCCCGCCACATCACGGTCTCGACCGTGGGCATCATCCCGGGGATGGGAGAACTGGCCAAGCGCCCAGAGCAATTCCGCCTGGCCATCTCGCTCCACGCCGCCACCGCCGAGCGGCGGCGCGCGTTGATGCCGGTCGAGAAGAAGTACGATCTCGCCACGGTACTCAAGGCCGCGGAGCAGTTCAGGAAACGCATCACCTTCGAGTATGTGCTGATCGCGGAGAAGAACGACACCGACCGCGACGCCGACGCGCTCGCGAAGGTCGCGCATCGGCTGGGCGCGCTGGTCAACCTGCTCCCGCTGCACCCGGGCGGTGCCCCCACCCTGACGCCGACGTCCGGAAACCGGATCCGGGCCTTTGCCGACCGGCTCAAGAACCAGGGGGTTGAGGCGGTGGTGCGAAAGAGTCGCGGATTGGACATCAGCGCAGCCTGCGGACAGCTGCGGGTAGAGGTGGAGCGGAAACGAAGTGAACCGGAGACGGGGAGAGGGGAACCGGCGCGGGTCTCCAACCCATGAGCGTGGCACCCTGGACCGTGCTCGGTGTCCCCATCGACTGTTCGGGTCGTCGTATTGGCGTGGAGAAAATGCCCGCGGCGCTGCGCGCCGCAGGCCTGGTCGAGCGCCTCGGCACCGCCGATGCCGGAGATCTCGCGGTTTCGATCGACGATTCCCGCCGGGATCCCTGGACCGGCATCATCGGTTACCGGGATGTTTGTCTCGCCTCGGTGGAGATTCGGCGGGGGGTGGGCGCGATCCTCGCCCGCGGCGAGCGCCCCCTGGTGATCGGCGGGTGCTGCACGCTTCTCATCGGCGTGGCGGCCGCCCTCCGCAACCAGCGCGGCCGTACCGCGCTCGCCTTTGCGGATGGACACCTCGATTTCTACGACGGCCAGACGTCGCCCAGCGGCGAAGCCGCCGATATGGATCTGGCGATTCTCTGTGGCTTCGGCCCCCCCGACCTCGTCGGACTGGCCGGGCTGGCCCCACTGATCTCTCCCGCGGACATCGTGGTCCTCGGCGCCCGCGACGCCGAGCAGGCCGCCCGGCTCGGCTCCCCCGACCCGGCGGTGCTCACTCCTTCGATGGTCGTCCACGATGCCGCCGCCGTCCGCGGCAACCCATCAGGCCTCGGGCGCGCCGCGGCCGAACGATTCGCGAAAACGCCAGGCCAATTCTGGCTGCACTTCGATCTCGACGTGCTGGATGAGGCGGTCATGCCCGCGGTGGACTACCGGATGCCGGGGGGCCTGGACTGGGGCGAGGCGGAGCTGCTGTTGCGGCCGCTGGTGGGCTCACCAGCGTTGGTGGGGATCGACGTCACCATTCTGAACCCGAATCTCGACCCAGGCGGCGGGTGCGCGCAGCGCACAGTCGACCTGCTGGTCTCCTTGCTGGGCAATCGCAATGACTCGTGATTTGGAGGTAGCGGCAAGCTTCTAACTGCTATCACGAAAACGCGGATATGCGAAATCCCAGTCTGGCAGTTCCACTCCCGGCTCCGGAAGCTGGCCCGCAGGTTCGGGTTTTCGCTCTTTCGTGCTTTCGCGATTCGCAGTTACGGAGTGCTACCAGGACGAGGAGGCTCGCCCGCTCACCGCTTACCGCTTACCGCTTTCACCCGGTCGCCCCGAACCCGCTCGAGATGCAGTTGATGGAAAGCAACAGGGCCGCGAGATAGTCCTCCCGCTCCTTTTCCCCACCGGATGCCCGAAACCGTCGTATCAACTCCACCTGCTGCCGGCTCACCTGGTTAAGGGTGGGCAGTCGCCGTGCCAGCCGCCGGCGGAATCGGGGAAACCGTTCCGCCACTTCCCTGGCACCGCTCAGCCGGAGCACCGCCTCGACGGTCCGATGGAACTCAGCTTCGATCAATCCGAAGATCTGGTTCCGCACCGCTTCATCCGGGACCAGTGCGGCGTATGCGCGTGCTATCGGGAGATCGACATAGGTGAGCGTCTTCTCCACTTCGTCGACGATGAGCCGGAAGAGACGCGAGTCCTTGAACATCCGCTGTAGCAGACTCATGCCCCGCTCGCCCCGAATATCGAGGAAGGTGAGCAGTCCGCTCCCCACGCCGTACCAGCCGGTCACGAAGTGCCGGTTCTGCGACCAGGCGAAGACCCAGGGAATGGCCCGGAGATCGCTCAACGTGCGCGCGCCCGAGCGCCGAGCGGGCCGGGAGCCGATGTTGAGCAGCGCCAGCTCCTCGAGCGGACTGGCCGATTGGTAGTACGCCAACAGGTCGGGATGCTCCACCAGTCCGCGGTAGGCCGCCTGAGCCGCGCCGGAGAGCGCTTCCATCGCTTCGTCGAACTCGATGGTCGGTGCCAACGCCTCCTCTCGCTCAGACTTGAGGGAGTGCTCGACGACGCTGGCCGCGAGCAGCTCCACCTGATAGGCCGCAGTCCCTCGATTGGCGTACTTGAACGAGACCACCTCACCCTGTTCGGTAATGCGCATCCGCCCTTTCACCGAGCCGGCAGGCTGGGCCGCAATGGCCCGCCCGGTCGGAGCCCCGCCGCGGCTGACCGAGCCACCCCGCCCGTGGAAGAATGAAATCGGCACCCCCAGCTCCACGCCGAGCCGGGTGAGCTTCGCCTGGGCCTTGCTCAGTTCCCAGTTGGAGGTAAGGAAGCCACCGTCCTTGTTGGAGTCGGAGTAGCCGATCATCACCTCCTGCACCCCCCCCTGGGCCCGCACGCTCCGCCGCACCACGGGGATGTTGAGCAGATCCCGCATCATCACGGGGGCCCGGCGCAGATCCTCGATGGATTCGAACAAGGGGACGATCGGCAGGGTGCAGCTCTCGGTTCCCGCCGTATCCGCGAACAGCCCCGACTCCTTGGCCAGCAGGTAGACGCCAAGGACATCGCTGACCTCCCGGGTCATGCTGAGTACGAAGCTCCCGAACGCCTCCCGGTCGAGGGTCTCCCGCATCTCACGGACCAGGCGGAATATCCCCAACGTCTCCACCGCCTCGAGGGCCAGACCGTCGAGCGACCGGGTGCCTCGGAGGGGCCGGGCCAGCTCGGCCAGGAGCCAATTCCGCCAGGCTGCTGAGGTGGCCGCTGGCAGCTGGCCACCGGCTGCTCCCGCCGTCACCCGCCACAGCTCGCCCAAGGCCTGGGTCAATCGAGCGGTGTTTTCCCGCAGATCGAGCCGCACGGTGCTGAAGCGAAACGATTCGACCTCGCGCCGTGCCGGCCGCAGCAGCGTCGTGGCCAAGCTGGTTCCCCCACTCTCGAGCAGCGCCTCCTCCAAGGTGCGGAGGTCGGCGATCAACTCCTCGACCCGCGCGTATCCCCCACCCTCGGGGGCGGTCTGTCCCCGCTCCGCGTAGGCGATGGCCGAATCAAGCTTACGGGACATGCAGACCAGGAACTGGCGGAAGACCTCTCCCGGATTTCGCGCGGCGATCTGGGCCCCTTCGCCGCTCTGCTCCAACGCCCTTGCGAGCGCCTTGCGGAAGCCATCGGGGAGCACCATCGCGTGCTCGGTGATGCTAAGTGCGCGCAGCAGACTGGTCAGGCGCTGCCGGTAGCGCTGCAGGCTGGCCCGGCGGTACTCGTTCAGGGTACGCCGGGTCACATCGTTGGTGACGTTAGGATTGCCGTCCCGGTCGCCACCGATCCAGGA
This sequence comes from Gemmatimonadota bacterium, assembly GCA_041485505.1. GTDB lineage: Bacteria > Gemmatimonadota > Gemmatimonadetes > Gemmatimonadales > GWC2-71-9 > JBDUEA01. Next base: position 7,580 of record JBGPJS010000105.1, read on the forward strand.
GCCGAACTGGAAGAACGGGGGGATCCGGAACTGGGCGCCGGGAAACTCGTGTTGCAGGACCCGGTCGAGTTTCACCAGCATCTCGGTGACGGCATCGAACAGCGTCTCATTGAAGAAGTGGAGCCCCCAATAGACCTCCTGGGGCACGGTGGGGCGCTCGAGGCGCAGCTCACCCGTCATCAACAGCAGCTCGATCTCGTTGCGCAATGATTCGGTGAGGGCCATGCGTTCCCTGGGCGTCCATCGCGAGCTTTCGAGATCCACCAGCCGGCGGTAGATCCGGCGGTGCTTCTCGAGCACGGTGACCCGCTTGGCCTCGGTGGGGTGGGCGGTAATGACGGGCCGGACCCGGAGGATGTCGAGCAGGGACTGCATCTGCGATGGCGTGTGTCCGGCCTGGCGTGCCTCCGCGATCACCTGCGCGAAGGTGCCGCGGACCTGATCGTACCCCCGCTCGCTTTCGATCTGCCGGCGGCGCCGCATGGCGGCGTTCTGCTCCGCGATACTGAGGAGCTGGAACCAGATTCCCTGGGCCCGGAGGGTTCGCGCCACCAGTTCCGGCGGCCAGGCCGGATCCATCGGCCCGCCCATGAGGATCGGTTCGATTTCAGGCTGGCGGCTGCGGATGACGTCGACGAGGAGATTGAACAACAGCTCCGCCACCTCGGTCGCGTAGGCGGCGGCGCTGGCCGCCAGCGGGTCCGCGGAAAGCGGAAGATCGGCGGCGGAATACGGATGGAGCGGCTCGGGGGTCACACCACGCGGTCGCGCGGCGCGGCGCCCGCGAAGTACGCCTGGAGATTCTCCAGCGCCCGCATTCCCATGGCGACCCGGGTCTCCTGGGTGGCACTGCCAAGATGAGGAAAGAGCACCACGTTTTCCATGCCGAGCAGCGCCGGACTCACCAGCGGCTCCCGCTCGAAGACATCCAGCCCCGCGCCCGCGATGGTCCCCCCCTGCAAAGCGGCCACCAGGGCCGCCTCGTCCACTACGTCTCCCCGCGCGGTGTTGATGAGGAACGCCCCCCGCTTCATGAGCCTCAGCCGCTCGGCGTTCATGAGATGGCGGGTCTCTGGTGTCGCTGGGCAATGGAGAGAAACGAAGTCGGCCTCGGCCAGCACCTCTTCGATCGACTCCCGTGGGGCGGCGCCGAGCGCCTTTGCTTCCTCCGGCTTGGGGGGATAGGGGTCGTGGAAGACCACGTTCATGCCGAAGCCATGGTGCGCCCGCCGCGCCACCGCTTTGGCGATCCGCCCCATCCCGACCAGCCCCAGCGTTTTCCCGCTCACCTTGGTACCCATCAGGTGGGTCGGACGCCAACCGGTCCATTGACCGGCGCGGACCTGACGCTCCCCTTCCCCGGCCCGCCGCGCCACCATGAGCAGCAGCGTCAGCGCGATGTCGGCCGTGCAATCGGTCAATACGTCCGGGGTATTGGTGACCACGAGGCCACGCGCCTTAGCGGCCCCGACATCGATGTGATTGAACCCGACCCCGAAATTGGCGATGATCCTGGCACGGAGCGGCTCGGCGCTGAGGACGTCCGCCGTCAACTTGTCCGTCACGGTCGGCAGCAGCCCGTCGGCGCGGCGCAAGGCATCGGTGAGCCCTTCGGCTTCGAGCGGCCGGTCCTCCCGGTTGAGCTGCACATCGAACAGCCGGGTCAGGGCTTCCTCGCACGGCGCCGGCAGTTTCCGGGTGACCACGACTCGGGGCCGGGCACTCACGTCGTCACCATCGTCCGCTTCGATGGGCGCTTGGTCAGCGCCTCCTTCACCGCCTGCCCCAGCTCCGACGGACTCGGCGCCACATGCAGCCCCGCCGAGCGCATGATCTCCGCCTTCTCGGCGGCGCTGTCACCGAAGGCCGAGATGATCGCGCCGGCGTGACCCATCCGACGTCCCTTCGGAGCGGTCAACCCCGCCACGTACCCCACCACCGGCTTGTGCATGTTGGCCTTGACATAGAGCGCGGCATCGGCTTCCTGGGGTCCGCCGATTTCACCGATCATCATCACCGCCTCGGTCTCCGGATCCATTTCGAACAGTTGGAGGACATCCACGAAGGAACTGCCATTGATCGGATCGCCGCCGATCCCGACGCTGGTGGAAATCCCGATATCGAGGGCGCTCATCTGCGCCGCGGCCTCATAACCGAGCGTCCCGGAGCGGGTCACCACGCCGACGGTGCCCCGGCGATAAATGTGCCCCGGCATGATTCCGAGCATCGCCTTCCCCGGGCTGATGAGGCCGGCGCAGTTGGGACCAATCAGCTGCGTCCGACGCTCCCGCGGATACCGCATGAGATAGCGCTTGACCATCATCATGTCCTGAGCCGGGATTCCGTCGGTGATGCTGCAGACCAGGCGGATGCCCGCGTCCGCCGCTTCCATGATCGCGTCGGCGCAGAACGGTGCGGGGACGAAGATGATGCTGGCGTCGGCGCCGGTGGCGCGCACCGCCTCTTTCATGGTGTCGAAGACCGGGAGCCCAAGGTGGGTCTGGCCGCCCTTCCCGGGAGTCACGCCGCCCACGACGGTGGTGCCGTAGGCCAGCATCTCCTTCGCGTGGAAGCTGCCCTTGTCCCCGGTGAAGCCCTGGACGAGGACTCGGGTGCGCTGGTCGATG
>JBGPJS010000106.1:0-10175 GCA_041485505.1 Gemmatimonadota bacterium
GTCCGGATGCCGAGCAGCCGTTTGCGGGTGAGGTAGCGAACGTCCTCCAGCAGTTCCCGCACCATGCCTGCCGCGGTCTGTCGCTCGACCCAGCGGGCCTTGCCTTCCCCGAGCGCCGCCCGGTAGGCGGCGAGAAAGCTCCTGGCGAGTGTCGCGGCGTCGCGCTGCTTGACGCCCAGGCTCCATGCCGCGACGAGCACACTGGTGAGGAATCGGGCCAGATCCCGGGTGCAGGGCGCCAGCCCGGCCTCGTCGAAGTCGTTCAGGTCGAAGTAGGCGAGGCGGTTGTCGCCCTTGTAGCTCCCGAGGTTCTCGAGGTGGAGATCGCCGGTGATCCAGGCCAGCGGCGCCCGGTCCAGCACCGGGTCGTGGCGCCAATCCTGGTGGAAAAGGTGAGCAGTTCCCCGCAAGAAGGTGAACGCGTTCCGTCGCATCACCTGGTACTTGAGGGCGAGGCGCTCGGGTTCTCGGCCCGCATTGTAGCGCTCGATACGCTCCACGACGGACAGGGGTGCCATCCGGAGGTGCCAGGGGTGAGGGTCGGGCCCGGGATGCGGCCTATGAATTATCAGGCATGGGGGGATTTGGCAAATGACTGGCGGACCTGGACTAGCCGCTCCTCGATGGGCCTTGGTCTCCATGACCAATGGGACCCCTGCGCGCGGATACAGAGCAGCCAATGGCTAACGGTTAGGTGGCTAATGGCCAATAGCTAACGGCTAATGGCTGTCCTCTTCGCATACTCCCGTCCCACCACCACCGCCAACGCCAGCCAGGTCAGAGCCAGCCCCAGATTCACCAGGGCGTATTGTTTCGTGCTCAGCGCCAGCCAGGTGGTACCGGCAAACACCAGGATGGCGGAGAATACGTCTCCCATTCGTACGAAGAACGAATCGATGGCCTGTTTGCCCTTGTATTTCTCCGCTCGGTTGGTCGGGAGGAACAGCATTCCGCGGACCGTGTTATTGAGGGAGTAGTCGGTCGCGTTTTCTGCGATCTTGGCCCACCGGATCGCCACCAGGATCGGATATAGCCCCATCAAGGCGTATCCGCCGACTGCGATGACCGGCAACACCAGGATGGCGCTCCGGGCCCCGAAGTACTTGATGATGCGCGAGGCAAGGAAGAGCTGGATGAGAACGCCGGCCAGGTTGACGATCGTGTAGTACCCCGCGTAGAACTGGCCGAAGAATTCGTCTTTGGAAGCGGCCTGCCCGCCCGGTCCGGCGGCCAGCGCCTCGTAGGCGTCTCTCAGAGTGTGGTTGAGAATGTATTCCCCGTTGGTGTTGACCCAGTTCAGGAAGAACATCATCGCCGCGATCAGGATGAGGTAGCGGCTCCGGAAGACGATCTGGAACGCTCCGGTCCGCTCCAGCGGCTCCAGCGCACCGGCGATCCGCCGGCGCTCGCTGGTGGTCGCGGCCGGGATCTCCGCGGTGGTTTCCGCCGGCGGGAGCTCGGACTCGGTGCGGACGCGTTCCCGCCGGTCGATCACGTTGGTCACGGCGAGACTGGCGAGGAGGATGCCCGCCGCGACCAGAAGCAGCTGGTTGAGCCCCAGCGGGTGGATCAGCAGGCCGGCGAGAAGGCTCCCGACCGCCGCGCCGAAGGACCCTCCGAATTGGACCAGGGGAAAGAGCCGGCCGCCCTCGTCTGGAGTGTAGAGGTCGTTCGCGAAGGACCAGAATTGGGCCACGATCATCAGGTTGAAGATCCCGACCCAGACGAAGAACGCGATGCCGATCGGCGCGTCGGTTCGCGTCAGGGCGTAAAACACGACGAGGCACGCCACAAAGATGAAGGTGACCGTGTTGATCAGCCGGCGGCGGGGAAATCGACTCGCCAGGGCCCCGTACGCCGGTACCGCGAGCAGCAGCAGGAGGGCTTGGCCCGCGGCGGCGTAGCTCCGTACCTCCGGTCCGTTGGTGCCCCGCTGAATCAGCGGTTCCCGCAGCGTCTTGATGAAGTAGTAGGAAACCAGGATCAGGAAGAGGTTGAGCGTGAGGAGCAGGGTATTGGCGCCCTCGCCCTCCTTCACGTCGGAGAACAGCCGGAGGAACCGGTCGACCGCCTTCATCGTTCCACCTTCACAATGCGCCCGCTGCCGCGGGCGACGTACACCTTCATCGATGAGCTCCACTCCTGGCCCTGGCCTCGATTCACCTGCAGCTCGACGGCCAGGAAGGGGTATTGATCGGCCGGCCCCTGAGCCGCCGCTGCCGCCGGTCCCGTTTCCAGCATCACAACCGGCACTTCGGTCGCGGACGACTCCATCCAGTCGCTCCAGCCTGCCGCCTTCTGGTCTGCCGTGACCGCCGCGATCCGGGAGCGATAGCGGGCCGTCGTCCCCGGATAGACGTTTCGTTCGACCCCCAGATCGTGGAAGCGCATCAAGCCACCATCAAGCACGAAGAAATCGAGTGGCGGCACCCGATCGAACCAGAGCCGTGCGATCTTGTCGCGGCGCTCGGCCAGGGTCTTCGTCATGTAGGCCGCAGCCGCGGGGTCCTTATAGCCCCCGGTCGCGACCGCCGCCCCGATCTGTTGGTCGGTAAATGCGGAGATGATCTTGGCGGCCCAGTAACCGTCCCGGTCGGTGAGATTGGCCCAGGCGGCGTTGGGCTGGAGCGGCTTGAACTCGAGGGGATCGAAGATGTCGCTCTGGAAATAACCGATCTCGTCGAGCCCTTCCGGCCGCCGGAGGCGCCGCCACTCATCCTCATGCACACCCAACCCCAGCAAGCGGCCCCCGATGGCCGGCGCATCGAGGGTGTACTCGTAACCGGGCCGCGGGAAGGCGCCGAGGGCGGAGGCACCCAGGGTGGCGCCCACATCCTGAACGAGGTGCCGGACGAAGTGGCGGCCGTCTTCCTCCACATACATGTCGAGACTGTTGCCCTGCTTGGCGTCGTAGTGGCAGACCCAGGCCGCCAGCATCCGGAGGCCGCGGAGCTCCCGCCGGTCCTCGTGGTTCACGTGATCGTTAGGGTCGTCCTTGCGGCGCCCGTTCCAGCCGAATCGCCCGACAGGAGTGCCGGAATAGAGCTTGCTCATGTTGACATCCCAGGAACCGTCGGGCTGGGGCTCCTCGTGGGCGAGCAGACTGTCGAGGTCGGCTTCGGTCATGAGGTGGGCGCCATGACCCGTCTTGAGTTGTACCCCCTGGCCGACCACCAGGCCTTCGCGTCGGACGGACGAGCGGTACTCCTCCGTCGTATTGTAGCCGGCCGAGTAGAACAGGCGGGAGACAATGCTGGTCGCGGCGATGCTCATCCCGTGACTGCCGGGCGCGTCGAACTTGAGCAGGAACCGGGTGCCCCGGGCATCCTTGACGGTGAATCCGGTGGTGACCCCCTGGGTCTTGGCCTTGACCACCGTCCAGGGTCCCGAGTGGTCGGGCGGCACGCCGTCCCCGCTCCCGCGAGCCACCGCATCCGGCGACATCGGGAAGAGCCCGATTCGGTTGCTGAACCAGGAGGAGTTGGGCACCTCGTCGAGGGCGTTGATGTCCGCGGCCGCCTGCACGTGGTCGCCGCCGAACAGGGCACCGATTTTCCGCAGGTTCCGTCCGGGATCGGTGAAGCGCCCGATCGGATGCAGGAGCGCTTCCGAGACATTGTCCAGGATCAGGCTCGGTTCCCGAACGCTCGGCTTCGGGATCTCCCGCATATCGTCGGAATACCAGATGACCGGGACGTCTCGCAGTTGGGCTTCCGCCGGAGCGGCCATGACGAGGCACAGCAGCCCGACGGTTGCGGCAGGCAATGCGCCCAGCAGGGTCGCCACCATCCGATCCGGAGCCGCGCTTCGCAACGGCACACCACGGAGACACGGAGAAAAACGGAGGCCACGGAGAAAACCATCCAATAGTATTCGCGTTGGGATATCCTCACTCAAGATGTTCCGAGGCGCTGAAGCCTGGTCGGCGGAAGCCTCCGTGGCCCTCCGCAGCTCTCCGTGCCTCCGTGGTGCGCAGTTTCGGTTACCGGCTCGGGATCGGACTATGCCCATAGAGCAATCCCCCCTTGGCGAACTGGAACACCTGATCGCCTCGAATCCGGAGCACTCCCCCCTCGCTGCTCCGCGCGTATTCGATCCGGCCCACCAGGCCGCTCTTGCCGAAGAGTCTCAGTCCTCCCCCGTAGGATTTGGTGAGGTTAGGCCCCGTGATCTCCTTGGCGTTGCCAAAGACCTGCCCCACGTCGGCCAGCAGGTAAGCGTCGACGCCCGCGTCATCCGGCGCGTAGACGCCCAGGATCGGCCAGCGATACTCCGCGCTCAGGACCAGAAGGCCCCGGTCGCGCCAGCGGAAGTCCCGGAACCCCCGGAGGAGGTCGGGGTCGTCGTTGGTCATCAGGCGTTGAAAGACGACCGGGTTGTTGCCGGAGGGATCGATCCAGGAGGCGAAGCCCCGAAGCGCCAGCGAGTTTCCCCGGAACCAGAGTGGCAGGAACTGTTGAATCTCGGCTCGGTAGTGCCAGTACGAGGCTTCACCCGATTGGCCGCTGAAGAACCGGGAGGCGTATGCCCGCCGGATTCCACCCCGCCGCGGCCGTGCAGTGCCGTGGGTGTCGTCGCTGCCCAGCGAAAGCCCGGCGTCGAATCCGCGGGAGCGAACCCCAAAGCCCGGAGGAAGGTTTCCGCTGAAGACGGTTTCCAACGGAGGCGAAACCTCCGTGGTCGGTGCGGCGTCGACCCGGGAATAGAGCCCTTCCGCCTGAAGATAGAAACTGCCGCCCAGGAGGTGTCGGTAACTCGCCCCGGCCCACTCCGCGGTCTGCGTGAAGTAGGACAGATTGCCGGGCAGACTGGCGGAGCCCAGACCATAGAAGCGGGCGTTCGGCCGTTGCCGATATCCGGCGCCGATCTCCAGGGCGCCCCGCGGCCCGACCGGAAAGTGCATCCCGAGGGTCGCCTTGTAGTCCTTGCGATTGGTTATCGAGAAGCTGCCGCGGAGCTCGTTGCCCTCTCCGAAAAACGCGATATGCCGGAAGCCCAACCCACCGCCGAAGCCGGCGCCGCCGCCAGCCCGGATGTTCGGCAGCAGGAACAGCGGGCCTTTGGTCGGGCGGAAGAGCCGGCGGACGCCGTTGGTCGCGGGATTTTCCCCGAAGAACGACGCGGTCTCGGCGAGACCCAGGCCGAGGAGCTTGAGCGGAAAGGTCGCGACCCGATAGGGCCACTCGACTATTCCCTCCCAGACCGGCATCCGGTTATTGTGAGGCTCCGCCGTAACGGAATCGCCGGGCGGTGGAATGGTGCCCCAGTAACTTGGGACGCCTCCGGCAGACGGAGCGGCCGACGAATCGGCCTGCGCCGCCGCCGAGAGCGGCCAGGTGAGGAGAACCAGGATGGTGGTCAGTCGAAAGGTCATCTTCGGCCTGAGCGTCCGTGACCCGTCAATGAGAAAGAACCGATGAGCCTGATCCGAGCGGGTTCCGCCAAGCTGTCGGCTGCCACTTTCAGCCTCGCCCTCGTGGCGGTGCTGGCCGGTGTGGCGCCGTCCGCCGTCGACGGGCCATGGCCCAGTACCTCATCTCGGCCAGTGGTACCGCTATCGCACCCCACCGTCGAGGCCGCCTTGCTGGAGCTCCGCCCGGACGCCCGATCGGGGTACCACTTCGCGGCCTTTGGCGATCAACGCGCCATCGCGGACGGCGAGTGGCAGCGCCTCATGCAGGAGATTGCGGCGGTCGACAGGGCGGACGACCGGCTGCTGTTCATGCTGGACACCGGCGATGATGTCCAGGATGGCAACTATTCGGATCAGTTCAGTGTGCTCGAGGGAATCCTGGAAAGCGTCGCCAATCTACCGTACCTTCTCGGGGTCGGCAACCACGAGACCAACGACAACAAGCCCGGGGTGGCACGAGCGAACCTGGCCAGATTCGCCCAGTACCTCGACGACAGCCTCTCCGCCGGCCGGCTGTATTACCGGAAGGACATCGGGCCAGTCCGTTTTCTGTTCCTCGACAGCAATGACCTGATCTACGGTGATTCGGGCACCGAGGATCCCTCTCCCGCGCCCCGCCCGGGCAGCCGGGCCGAAGCCCAGATGGCCTGGCTGGCCCGGGAGCTGGGCCGGGTCGACCTGGCGATCACCCCCACCACCATCGTCGTGATGCACCATCCGTTGGTCCAGTCATCCACCAAGCACATCGAGCAGGCCCGAACCCTTTGGCGGTATGCGTACCAGGGGAAGAGCCTCCCGGATCTGCTCGCCGACGGCGGCGTCGACGTCGTCTTCTGCGGTCACACTCATACCTACGAGCGGTTTCAGTTGACTCGCAACGACGGCCGACAGATGACCGTGGTGAATCTGTCCGGCCGTCCCAGGAACAGTTTCCTCTGGTTCGGCGCCGCCGCCCGCCGCGCGCGGGACATACGCGGCCAGGAAGTCGAGTGGCTGACCCAGCAGGGATATACCGGGCTGCAAGACTGGAAGGTGGTGCAGGAAGAGGCGATGGCCGACAAGAAAGATGAGCGGGACAACTTCGCGGTGGTCTCGGTCGAGCCCAATGGCGCGCTCTCGCTCGACATGCATTACCTCGACGAGCAGAATCCGACGGGTGCCCGCCGCGGACCGCCGGTGCAGATCCGCTGAGCGGGAGCGGGAACTCGATGGGGGGGGTGCGGCGTTTAGATGGGGTGAAGGTATGGGGGACGGGCATGGGGCTTGCAGAAGATCCCGTGATAGGGTAGACTTACGCTCACAACGACTATTGCGACATAGCCCTTCGGGGCCCCAGGGAGTTCGGCTTTGCAGCCTGGGTGACAAAAACTGCTAAAGCCCATAGTCCCGGCGCGGCCAAAAGCTCGCCGGGATTCGTGTTTCCATGCCGATAGAGAAGATGCCGATCCTTGCGGCGCCAGCGTCGCCCCTGGAGGTGTCGGCATTTGACAGTCGAGCGGCGAGCGGTGACCTTAGCCGCTGATGCCAGAACGAGGTCCAGCCCCGTTGCCTTCTCACCAGGAACCGCAGAACACCGGCCGCGTCGTGCGGGCCGCGATGTTCGTCGCCGCCGCCACCATAGCCCACCTGGTGGCGGGCAAAGCCATTCAAGTAGCGCTGTTCCTCTCCACCTCGACCACCAACCTGGCCCTGGCCCGGATGACGCTAGGCTCCGGCCTCTTCTCCATAATCTTCTTCTTCCTGGTCTATCGGGTCATGACGCGTCAGGGGCCGGCGCGGCTGGTGCCGGCCATCTACGGGGCAAGCGCGCTGCTCCTGCTGGGGGAGTGGGCCCTGTTGCTCCAGAACCGCCGGTTGGGGGCCATCCTGCTGTTCCTCCACCTCAACGCATTCAGTTTGGTACTGATTTCCGGCTTCTGGTCGCTGGTAAGCGAGCGGTTCGATCCCCGCACCGCCAAACGACAGATCGGACGCATCGGGGGCGCCGCCACGTTCGGTGGGCTGCTGGGCGGACTGACTTCCCTCGGCTTTTCCGCGCAGGCGACGCTGGGTGGCGTCTCGGTCGCCTCCATGGTGCCGCTGCTCGCCTTGGTGCACGGCCTCTGCGCCTGGCAGGTCCGCCAGCTGGCCTCCGTTCCAGGGGAGACCGGCGCGCATCCGGCGGCGGCTGCCCGCCATCCGGCCACGACCGAACTCGGATCGGGACTCCGCCGATTGCTCGGCACCGCGTATTTGCGTGATCTTGCCCTGCTGGTTCTGCTGGTCGCCGTCGCCGAAGGCCTGATCGACTACGTCTTCAAGACTCGCGCCAAGGTGTTCTTCCGGGGAGACGAGAGTGGTCTCGCCTTCTTCTTCGGGTTCTTCTACACCGCGGTCGCGTTTTTCGCTTTCGTGACCCAGCGGGTGCTGAGCCGGCCGGCGCTGGAGCGGGTCGGCCTGGTGTGGACCGTGGCGAGTCTTCCATTGGTGATGGCCCTGGGCGGCCTGAGTGCGTTGCTCCTCCCGGGTCTTCCCACCGTGGGTGGCGCCCGGGCGGTGGGGGCCATCGTCCGTGATTCTCTCTACCGCTCCGGCTACGAACTCCTCTACGTGCCGGTATCGACCGGCGACAAGAGGGCCACCAAACTGATTCTCGACGTGGGGGTGGTGCGGCTGGGTGACGTGGTCTGGGGCAGTCTGGTTCCACTGATCAGCGCAGTGATGGGCGTCCGTGGGCTGTTCGGACTGGATTTGGTCTTTCCGGGCATCCTCGCGGTCGCGGTGCTCGTGGCCGGGGTGGCGTTCCTCCTCGTCTCCCGCTTCCATCGGGGGTACGTCCATGCCTTGGAGAAGAGCCTGGTGGCGCGGGGCGGCCACCTCGGTTCGAGTGGCAGCGATGGGCTCACGACCCACACGACTCTGCTCCAGACCTTTGGAGGTCTCGATCTCACGGGCGGGCCCGATTCCGGGTCGACGCCTGCGGCCGAACGACCGTCGCCGCCGGCGGGGTCCGGCAGAGCGGAATTCCGGCCGCCGGGTACTGCTCCGGATCCCATCCTGGATCGGATCGTGGATCTCCGCTCCAACGACCTCGATCGAGTGCGAAACGCGCTTCGGAGTGCCGAGCTCGATCTGGCCCTGGTGTCTCCCGCCATCTCGCTCCTCGCGTGGGACGATGTCGCGGTCGACGCCATCGAGGCCCTCCGGGGAGTGGCGCCGAGAGTGACGGGCCAATTGGTCGACGGGTTGCTCGATCCCGAGGCGGAGTTTGCGGTCCGCCGGCGCCTGCCGCGGGTACTTACGGCCGGGGAGCCGGTACGGGCCGTGGAGGGGCTCTTCGCGGCGCTGGCGGACTCCCGTTTCGAGGTACGATATCGTGTCGGCCGGGCGCTGGCCCGGCTGCAGGAACGGCATCCCGTCCTCTCGTATCCGCGAGAGCGCGTTCTGACGGCGGTACTAGGTGAGGTGGCGGTGGATCGAAGGCTCTGGGAGCACCGACGCCTGCTGGACCACCTGGCGGGGGACGACGAATCGCCGTTCGTCGACCAGTATTTGCGGGATCGGGCCAACCGCGGACTGGAGCACGTGTTCACGGTGCTGTCGCTGATTCTGCCGCGGGAACCGCTCACCATCGCGTTTCGGGGACTCCACACCGAGGACGCCCACCTCCGGGGGACCGCCCTCGAATATCTCGAGACAGCACTGCCGGAGGAGGTCCGGCTCAAACTCTGGCCATTTCTGGAGGATGATCGCAAGAACCGGGTCTCGGACCGGTCGCGGGAGGAGATTCTGGAATCGCTGCTGCAGTCCAACGACACCATTGCCGATCGGATCCGGAAAGGACGGAGGGCTAAGGATTGAGTCCTCAGTCCTGGTCGTTACCCCGTCGCCACCTCCATGGCCCGTCCGGCTGACCAGCGCTCCGATGCCGGGGCCGGCATCGATTGGGTCGGCAGATGGACTCGCCACCATTGATGCGCCCGCTCCGGGTCCCACACCTTCCCTTGCAGCGCCCCGTCCAGTCGCCGGGCCAGCTCTGATGCATCCGACGGGCGCTGCTCCGGCTCCTTGGCCAGGCAGTTGAGGATGATCTGGTCGAGTTCGGGAGCCACCGGCAGTTCGGTGCGTTGAGAGGGCGGGACCGGTTGGGTTCGGAGGTGTCGGACTATCATCTGCAGGGCGCTATCGGCCTCGAACACCAACTGGCCGGTCAGCAGCCAGTAGCCGACGCAGCCCAGGGCGTAGATGTCGGCCCGCCGATCCACCGGGGTGTCGCCGGCGGCCATTTCCGGTGCCATGTACGCCGGGGTACCGGTCGTGATTTCCGGGGCGGTGAGCAGGGTCCCCTCCTTCTGCTGCCGCTGATCCGATTTCACCAGCCCGAAATCCAGTACCTTCACGAAGTCCACCTCGAGTCCCATCCGGCAGACGAAGATGTTGGCCGGCTTGACGTCGCGGTGAATCAGACCGCCGGCGTGGGCCTCCGCCAGTGAGTGGCAGGCCTGTCGCAGCAGGTGGACCACCCGCTCACCGGGTTGGGGGCCAAAGCGGCGGACCAGGCTCTCCAGGTCCAGGCCATCGAGCAGCTCCATGGCGTAGTAGAAGGTCCCGTCGCTGGTCTCCCCGAAGTCGTAGAGCCGAATCGTATGGGGGGACTGCAGTGCGGCGGCCGCCTCCGCCTCCCGGCGGAAGCGTCGGATCGCGAATCTCCCCGTCTCGCCCTGTCCGGCACCCAGCGCCTCGGGGTTGATGAGCTTGATGGCCGCCGGCCGAGCCAGCAGAC
>JBGPJS010000107.1:0-10024 GCA_041485505.1 Gemmatimonadota bacterium
CCCTGTTCCCCGTTCCCTGTTCCCTGGGCCCCCATGCCACGCGACCTCTCTCGCCGGGGATTCGTTGGAGCGCTGGCTCCGCTGACGCTCACCCTTGCCGGTATCCGGAAGGCTTTCGCCGGCGCCAAGCCGGGTCGCGGCCGGTTGCGTGCGCGCCCGGGTCGGGCCACCGAAGCCATCGTACCGGGACTCTCTTCGCTGGGTTTCGACTCGCCGCGCGACGCCCAGCTCTACGTCCCGACCGGCTATCAGGCCAGCCGTCCGGCAGGGATGATCCTCGGCCTCCACGGTGCGTCGCAGAACAGCCAGACCACCCTGCGCATCCTCAAGGACGCGGCCGAAGCGCACGACTATGTGCTGTTGGCGCCGGATTCCCGAGGGATCACCTGGGACCTGATGCGGGGCGAGTTCGGGGCCGATGAGACCTTCATCGACCGCGCCTTGACTTGGACCTTCGCCCGCTGTGCCATCGATCCCAGCCGTCTTGTCATCGCGGGCTTTTCCGACGGGGCCACGGCGGCGCTCTCGCTGGGCCTCATCAACGGCGATCTCTTCACCCGGGTGATCGCCTTTTCCCCCGGTTTCATCGTGGGAGAGGAGCGGCACGGCCGCCCGCCGATCTTCATCTCGCATGGCACCCAGGACCAGATCCTGCCGATCGATCGGACCAGCCGGCTGATAGTCCCGACGCTCCGCGGCCGGGGATACGCGGTGGAGTTCCGGGAGTTCGACGGCCCCCACACGGTGCCGCCGGACATCGTCGAGGCGGCCATGAGTTGGTTGGGATGAGCGCTCGGCGCCAATACGCTCAGACCCGCAAGGTGGGCATGACCCTAAACGTCGACCCTATGATCTACCTCGTCCACGCGGTGTCTGGAGTTCCTTCGGCCTGACCCGAGTGATTGTTGGCTCCGGCAAGGTCATTGGTGCGGTGTAGACGCGCGAGCCTTACTCCTCACTCCTCACTTCTTACTCCTCACTTCCCTACAATCTTGTACACATTCCCCGCCTCCGTCGTCACGTAGAGCTCGCCGTCGGCATCTTCCCCGAAGCTGTTGGGCCCTTCGCTGGAAGCGAGGAGGTCGTATTGATGCTGATCGGTCGCGGCCCCGCCCACCCAGCGAAAGCTGCGAATCCACCCGGAGCAGAAGTCGGCGTAGAAGTAGGCCCCGCGGAGGCCGGGCATGGCGGCCCCCCGGTAGACGTAACCCCCGATGACCGCACAGCCCTCGTTGTGCCCGTAGTCCAGCACCGGCTGGGTGAGCCCGGTCATGTTGCAGGAGCCTCCCCCGAAGCACTCGCCGCCCTCCATGATCCGCCAGCCGAAATTCTCTCCCCCGTGGCTCCCCTGCGGGACCACATCCACCTCCTCGCGGGAACCATCGCCCACGTCGGCGAGGTAGAGGTCCCCCGTCGTGCGGTCGAAGCTGAAGCGCCAGGGATTGCGGAGACCGTAGTTCCACAGTTCATGGCGGAAGTTGAGATCGCTGGCCCAGGGATTGTCGGGTGGAATGGTGTAGGCGCCGCTCGCCGCCACGTTGAGCCGGAGAAGCGAGCCGAGCAGCTCGGTACGGTCCTGCCCGTGTCCGTTGGGATCGCCGCAACAGCCGCCGTCCCCGATACTCATGTACAGATAGCCGTCCGTGCCGTAGGCCAGCATGCCGCCGTTGTGGTCGCCACCCGGCTGCTGGAGGGTGAGCAGGGTGTCCTCGACCGAGGCGTCAGCGACGTCCGGGGTTCCGCCGGGCACATGGAAGCGGGACAGCACCGAGACCAGGTTCGGGTCCATGTAGTACACCACGAAGCTCCGGCTGGTCGCGTAATCGGGCGGAAACGCCATGCCGAGAATCCCCTGCTCGCTGCCGGTGGACACCCGGGGTGTGATGTCGAGGAAGGGGGTGGAAAGCAAAGTCCCGTTCTTGAGGATGCGGATCTGCCCGGTCCGCTCGACCACGAACAGCCGCGAATGATCGCCCGGCGGTGTGGTGACAAAGAGCGGATGGCTCATCCCGACGGCCACCGTGTCCAGGGCGAGGGTAGGAACCACCGGGGGACTGGAGGGGCCGTCGCCGCCGCATCCGGCCACTAGCCAGGAGGCGATGGCCGCGCCGATGGCGGTCGTCGTAAGGCGAGACTGAGGCATAAGTGTGGGGTTAGGGGTCCCGCAATATGTCGGTCCCACGGCACCGCCCGTGTGATTGCGGTCACCCCATGGTTCTGGCGGGTTCGGCCCGCCGATCGCCACGGCGCGGTGCCCCGTGCCGGAGCGGAGATGCGGTCTGAGCCGGTCGTCGCAGCTCGATTACGGAGCCATGACATGCCCGTGTGACAATAGATGCGGTTAAGCAAGAAGCCCCGCGGGGAGACTGCGGGGCTTCGCTGTGATGCGCCGATGGCGGCGGCGAGAACGAACCAGCCGCCCGAGTACATCATCGAGCGGCTGGGGCGTCGGGCCAGCGAGCAACCACTCGCTGTCTTGAGAACCTCTGTACGAAAGGGTCCCGTAGGCACCCAGACTGCGTCCCTACTTGGTGCCCGACGCTGATCTAACCTAGCGTAGGGACTGGGAAGAAAGATGGAAGACAGGGTGAGGCAACCATTAAGGCCACTTGGCACATCTCGGCAGCCCTATCGCATTGTGGAGGGCAGCTTGATGGTCCGACCCGCGACCATGAAGGTCCCTTGCCCGAGGTGATGAATGGTCTTGGGCCGCTTGCGGGACCGATCCACCCAGGCCTTGACTACCTGCAGAATGAAGAGGTTGTACCTTCTCGCGAGCCGAGTGTCTACCACCCAGCACTCGAGGTTGGCGTAGCACTCTGCGATCAAGGGCGCCTGAACCTGAGAGGCTGCAGCTGCTGTGAGACCAAAGGCCTGGAACTTGTCGACGAAGCGACCGGTGCTGTTGCCGCAGCGGACCACCGCCGTGGCAAGGTCGGCGGTGGGGATATTGATCGCGCACTCCTTTGTGGCCTTGAGAAGGCGGAAACTGTAGTTCCGGTCGCTGACCACGCAGCCCACAAGAGGTGGCTCGAAGTCGATCATCATATGCCACGACATGGCCATGATGTTCGCTCGCCCCTTCATGGCAGTGGTGAGTAGGACCACCGGCCCGGGTTCGAGCAGGCGGTAGACCTGAGAGAGGGCTAAGGGCGTTTTCGGCGTCGGACCGTCTCCTCGTGACATCTGCTCAGCCGGCCTAACGCGTTCACCCGGCATTCATCGGCCTCTCACAGATCCAGCCGTAGGGTGCATTTGACCCAAGCGGTCCCTTTGGAGGGAGAATTGTCCACTGCCTACAGTCTGCCGACGCTCGTCGCAGCGCTCACCGCCACCGCCCTCTCGGGCCCAGCCGAGCCTCTCTACCCCGATCTGAGGTTGCGCCTGACCCATTACGGGCTGGACGTCCGGGTCGACTACGCAGCCGAACGGATCCTTGGCACGGCGCGGCTGACTGTGCGCAATGGCTCCAACACGCCCGTCCCCGAGATCCCGATCATCACCTACCGGCTGATGCCAATCGAGGCCGTCACCGATTCAGCCGGCCGTGCCATGTCGTTTGTCCAGCAGGTGGCGGCCTACGAAGACGATCCTAAGCGGCAGGTGAACTTTGCCCGCATCTCGCTGCCCGCTCCGTTGGCCCCGGGCGGCCTGATAACGGTGGTGGTGCGGTACGGTGGTTTTCTCCTTGGCTACGCCGAGACCGGGTCCCTGTATGTGCGGGATCACGTGGATCCCGAGTTCACCATCTTGCGGGAGGATGGCCTCGGGTTTCCCCTGCTGGGATACCCTTCGGACGAGGTAAACCGGAAAGGGGGCCTCTCCGAGTTTGATTACGTCGCGCGCATCACGGTTCCCGAGAGCCTGTGGGTCGCCAACGGCGGGCGCCTGCGGGAACGGCGGGTGGCCGATGGCCTCGCGACCTTCGTCTATGAGAACCTCAAGACCGCCTGGCGGATGGATTTCGCCATCGCCCCGTACCGCGTCTTGGACCGGGGCGACCTTCACGTAGTCTACTTTCCAGCCGACTCGGTCGGTGCCGAGCGGGTGTTGAACGCGGTCGAACGCTCCATGGCAGTCTACCGCGATTGGTTCGGTCCACTGCGCGGGGGCACCGATTTCACCGTGATCGAAATCCCCGACGGATTCGGTTCGCAGGCGGATGTCACGAGCATCACCCAAACAGCGGCGGCCTTCAAGGATCCCGATCAGCGTCGCCAGCTCTATCACGAGATCTCTCATCTATGGAACGTCCCTCCGGGAGAGCCGCTCTCGCCGCGTCTCAACGAGGGCCTCGCCACGTTCCTTGAGTACTACACTGCCGATCGCCTGGATGGGACGACATTCCTTGAAGACCGGCTCGAGGTCGTGCGGCGGTGGCTGCGGGACATCGCGGCCAGGCGTCCGGATCTGCGCACCAAACCGCTCAGGGCCTATGGCCGGGAGAACATGACCGATTTTTCCTACAGCGTGGGTATGATCCTGTTCGCGGTAATGCACGAGCTGTTGGGCGAAGAGGGCTTTCGCCGGGTGATCCGGGAGTGCCACCGGCGGCACGGGGAGCGGGGTGGGACGCTCGACGACTTCGTGCAGACCGCCGAGGAGGTGACCCCGCAGGATCTCTCGCGATTCTTCAGGGACTGGATCTACTCGACCCAATGGGTCGACGCCGTCACCGCCACCGGTTCGATCGAGGAACTGACCGCTCGATATCGCCCACCCCGCCAGTAACCCGGAGTCGACAGCCGCGCCGCCGAACAGCCCGCCCCGGCGCATGCACCAGTCAGGCCGCACCTCGCCGTGCCGGCGCGCTCTGGGCCCGACCGACATGGGGACGCATCAGCTTGAACACGCCCGGCCCCAACTCTTCGTAGCTGCGCTGGAGGACGGATCGTAAGTCGAGGGCCAGCAATCCCTCCGGATCCTGAGCCGCCCGCCATTGCTTCAAGTGGGCCCGTAAGCTGTCGACCACCGAATGGGCCCCGGCAAGATCATCGATCTGTTTCGGGAGGGCAGGGGCCTGGCCGAGCACCCTGGCGCGGTGCTGGTCGAGCACGGTGATGAGCGGCACGGTCCCGTCGACAAACGCGCGGTGAACTGTGGGCGCGCCGGCCAGGGACAGGGTGGCCCCGCCGCGTTTGGTCGTGATGAACTGGGGTGGGACGAGTTCTGAGAAGAGGAATAGGCCAGGCATGGGCCCTTCCGGCCGGTCCAGGACGGTAAACCAGCCACAGACCGTACGGCTGGCATCCACGAACCAGCGGGCGACTCCGGCCGAGGAGCCGTCGGCGTGCAGTTCCTCGACGTCTCCGAGGATGCTACCCCCGAGGGCTTCGAGCTCCCGGGCGAGGGCCGCGAAGGGTGCGGCGTGCCGCTGAAGCACGGAATGGTCGGGAGCTGCCGCCCGCCGGTTGACACTGGCAGCGGCCGCGGCGCGCAGGGACTCGATGACCTTGGCGAGTCGCGCGGCGGTAGCAGCCCGCTGCTGACGTCGACGGAGAACCAGCCCGATGATCAGGGCCACCAGGAAGGCGACCGCAAGGTTGGAAGTCGTCACGAGGCCTCAGGAACCACGAGGGGCGGAACCCCACCGCTCGGCATCCTGGGGATCGATATCGCATAGACCACAACTTCCACTGCCATCACGCTGCCGAAGATCCACCAGAGCGCCACGCTGCCTTCGGGACGCACGATCGTAAAGAAGGCGATCATAGTCACAAACGCCAACTGCATGAAGAAGGTCTGAATGACCTCGCCTCGGCGACCTTCTCGCAGCTCCCGACGCGCCAAGTACCTCCACGGGCCGGTACCCAGACTGAACGACAGCAGCAGCAACGGGATCAAGGTATCGGACGTGGCCTTCCCGAGCAGGAAGGTGAACACGCCCATGCACCAGGCGGTGATGAGGGCGGCAGCGTACAGCAGACCGACGATTCCGACCAGCAGTGCTACCCCGCGGTGCTTCGCCATCGCGCCGGCGGCGGAGGCCGCCAGGGCGAGCCCGGGGAGCAGAGCCAGCCCGAGCACGAGGGGTGCCAACAGCGACAGCATCGCCACGCCGACAGCCCACCACTGGCGGAGCCCGATGAGCCATACGATGGCAATCGGAGTTGCCAGCCAACTCAGGCCCTGAAGCAGGACCGCCAAGACTCGAAGGGCGCCGCGCAATGTGGCACTCATAAGCGGTCCGAGGGATTCTGCATTTCCGCCATGAACCCGGCCAGAATGCGCTTGTGGGCGTCCTGCTCGCTCCGTCCGTCAATGCGCCGGTAGGCCCGGGCGGCGTGCTTCATCAAGTCCAACGCCACGATGCCCCAGGCCGCGGGCTCGGGGAGTCCTGCCGCGTTGAGGAGGAAGAACTGGCGGTCCTGCGCCGTCCACACCCGGGCGAGTTCAACCGCCGCAGGGTCCTCCGAGATATCCGGGGGCAGCGGGATGGCCCCGGCCCCCGCGGAGTTGGACGGCGAGGGAGCCGGGGGGCCCTGGGCCGGGGCGATGGTCCATCCGTCGAAGCGCGAGTCGAACTGGGATCCAGCGTCGCACAGGTAGCCGACCCACTCCAGGATCAGCCCAAGGTCGAACCCGACCTCCGCGGCGGTGCCGGAGAGGAGCCAACTGCCATCGCGTTGAGCTGTGGTGATCACATCCGAGGACTGCTCTGCGAGATACCCCCGCAAGCCTTCCGCGGCTTCGGGCGACCGGCACTCAAAGGTGTAGGCCAGGGCTGTCGGGCGCCCGCGGGCCTGGCCGCGGGTGAGGGCTTGTTGGAACGCCACGGCGCTCACTTGGTGTTGCCAGAGGAAATTCTCCAGCAGGTCGCGTGAGATGCTTTGGTAGATGTCTGTAGGTCGTGTCATGAGCTCTGGGGAAAGCCGGTGTCGCCTAACGTCCGGGCCATGACTTGGGGGGCGAGGCTCACCGAGCCTCGCCGGAACTCAGGGCCCTGCCAACGGTCCGAAACCGTCGATGAGCCTCCGGTCCGCCTGGCCTATCGGCTTAGGCCATCGCCCGCCGGAAGCGCCAAGTGGCCAGTGCGGCGCCGATGGCAAGATACCCGAGGCCCGTCGACGTATCGCCCTTAGAGAACGCTCCATAGGCCCAATAGACCCAGAGGCACAGCAGCAACGCCGGTAAAACCATGCGTCCATTGATGTTCACGGCACACCTACCGGTTGAGGGAGCGGCGGAATGGGTGGCTACAAAGGCGCTTCGAGGGGGGTGATAAGGCAGAAACGGTGCCATGCCGGCTCGAGGGTCCGAGCCTGATCTTCTTTGGCACCCGGAGGGAGAATGGAGGCCGTGGGCGCGGTCACCAGAGCCGCGTCAGCTCCTCGGTGGTGAAGGGCGTCCACGTCCCATCCAGTGCTCGGTGGCGTCCCTCGTAGACGACCCAACCTCCGAACGGCCACGCCGGAAACGGGAAACAGGCGCGAGCGACCACCTCCCCTGCTTCATCGCTCATGGCGCTGCCGGTGAAGTCGATGAAACCCTCTCGCTCTCCGAGTCGCGGTATGGCCAGGTCGAAGCCGGTCTGGGCAATCGTGGGCCAATCGGCGGGCCGGTGCGCACTCAGTAGGGTGTAGGCCCTCTCGATCGCCCGCTCGAGCGCCACGAATGCGTCGGGATAGTCCAGCCCGAGCATCCCAGGCCGCGCCGCAAGGCGGAAGCCGCCGAATGGCGGGCCAACGTTGAGCAGGATCACGGCCCGAACTGGCACGGCTTCCTCACCTCCCAGCTCAGTGCGCCCAGCTAACGCCGGCGCCCCCTCTGGTGGACGCGCTGGTTGGCCAGCGCTATTTGGCGCGGGGTGATCGACGGGGCTCCTTTGCCTCGGTGTCGGCATCAGCCCGGGGTATGCGGTGGTGGAAGCGTTGCCAGAGCACGATCCCGGCCAGGAGGCAGGGGACTGTGGCGATCGCTACCGGCGGGATTGGCAGGCCGGCCTTCGAGCCGAGCCCCATGGCCGCTCCGATCAGCACCACGCCAAGCACGGTCCGAAGGGTGCCTGCGGGGAGCCGAACCGACATATGGCTCCCGAACCAGACCCCGGGCACCGACCCAATCAGGATTGTCCCCGCCAGGGCGTAGTCCACGTTACCCGCCACGATGTGGGCGATTCCGGCGGCCCACAGCAGGATCGCCGCGTGAAAAATGTCCGTGCCCACCACGCGATACGGTGTGAGCCGGAAGATCATGATCAGGCCGAGCGCGATCAACGATCCGCTGCCGGCTGAGGTGATGCCCAGGACGAAGCCCACGGACAGGCCGAGGACGACGGCGGCAATCTTGTGCCTCGCCCGCATCTGCACCGTGTCTCGCTCCCGGGCGATCAGCTGCTTCAGGAAGATCGCGCGGATCAGGGTCACCGCACCGGTGAACGCGATCGCGCCGGCCAGGAGGTAGAGCATGATGGTGTCGAACGCCTTGCCGCCGAGGTCGCGCCTGAGGATGCCCACCACGTAGACCCCGCCGATCGCGGCTGGCACGGAGCCGAGCGCCATCCAGCTCGAGAGCACGAAGTCGATCGTGCCCTGGCGCCAGTGCTTGAAGCCTCCAACAGTCTTGGTCACCGCGCCGTACACCAGGTCGGTGCCTACCGCAGTTGCTGGCGGGGTGCCCACGAACAGCACGAGGAGGGGAGTCATGAGCGCTCCTCCGCCGATCCCCGTCATGCCAACGAGTATGCCCACGCCGAGCCCGAAGCCGATGACCAGTACGGGGTTGAAATGCACTGGAAGTTCTCGCTAGGGTTTATCGGGAACCTGAAGGTTCGGACGAGACGGGAGTGGAATGCCCGTGCATCGCGCAGGCGGCCCCGTCAAGCCAGAAGCGGCCGGATGTTACCTAGGCGGCTTGCGGGCCGCCAGTCAGAGGGAAGGGAGGGTAGCCGCAAAGCTCGCCGCCGCTTCAGCGAAGTGGGCAAGATGGGTTCAGCCGACGTCTAAGGTGCGATAGCTCGAGCCAGCGTCATCCACTGGTCGCCCTCCCAATCGTCCCGCGGCTCCGCGGCAGCGCGCGCGAACATCCACAGACGAACGCGTTGATGATCCAGGCCCAGCAGGTCTGCGAAGCGACGAATCGTCCCCTCGGGGTCCGAGCGCAGCCTCGCGGCACAGTTCCGGAGATGCTGGGTGGCATCGTAAGCCGGGTCCCCGACGAATGGCTTCGGATCAATCACGAGCCACGGCTTTCGCTGCGCCCGAAGGACGTTCCCTGCGTGCAAGTCGGTGGACAGCAGTACCGTGGTGGGCGCGCTCCGCGGCAGTTCTCTGAAAAGGTCCAAGCCTTGGCGCACGAGGCCTGCGTCGGGCCACTGCTCGGCGTCGGCCAGAGTCTGGTCGCTCCAGAAGGCGGTCATGGCGGACAGCAATCGGAAGGGGGACTGGGCCGGCGGCGCGCGCCAGAGCCGACGCAGGAGCCCTGCGATCACCCCATCCTGCTCGGGCTCCGGCAGCACGCGGAGAACGGAGCCCGGCTGGCAACGCTCGAGCAGCATCGCACCGAGCTCGTCATCCCCTTCGAGGAGCCGCACCGTCGGATCTCCGTCCCAGAAACGCAGCCCGGCGATCTCGTGCTCACTCTCCATGTGGGGCATCGCCACCTTCAGCACCGCGGAGCTCCCGTCGGCGCGCTCGGCTGGCGCCACCCATGCGCAGCTCACCTCGGTGCCCTCGAAAGGTGCCCCCAGCGTCAGCGACCACCGGCGCTCCAGGTCGGCGATAGCATCGGGCAGCCTCTCCAGCCAGGCCGAGTGTTGCACTGACTTGCGGCAGGTAGCGGCAAGCCGATCTGGCACAATCAAAGCCATGTTCCGTCCTGCAGACTCATAGCGTGATCCGCCGCCGGTTGCCGCAACAGCCCCTCGCGTCTGCCCAACGACCGCGCATAGGCTGCAGGGGCCGGCGCGCGAATGGCAGTCCGGGGACAACCGGTCGGCCGGGCCCAGACAGCTTCATGCGGAGCCTGTGTGAAAACTCGGTTCCGTTTCCTATATTGTACGCCGATTGGCTGGCCTTCGCCCTCG
>JBGPJS010000108.1:0-10019 GCA_041485505.1 Gemmatimonadota bacterium
AGCTGTCCGCCCTCGCCGGGAGGTCCCTTCCGTCCCCGCACCAATCCGATCGGGTCCACCTCGAGGAGCAGCGCGGCGGTGCATGCCTCCTCCGTCGCCTCCGGGTAGAAAATGTGAGCATGCCCGAACGACAGCTCGAAGGACTGCAGTCGAGCTGGATTCTTGTGCAGGAGATAGCCCAGGTCGGTGGCTGGGTGAGCTGTAGTACGGATGGTCAGGAGCATGGCCGAGAAGGATAATTAGCCTCTCCAGAAGCCGGTATGTCTCGCGGCGAGGGTCATCCTGCTCACAGGTTTCGCCAGGCTCATTCCGGACGTAAGCTTCTGCATGCTCGAACCCGTTCAGCAGGAACTCCTCGCGTCACTCGTCAAGGCGGCCCGTAGCGTCCCTGACACCGACCGCGTCCCATTCATGGTCACACGCCAGCTGGGCAAGAGGTCAGCCGATGTGTCCCACCCAGGTCTCTCGAACCAGACGATCGACGCTTACGCAGGGGATCTCGGCGTCTTGGAGAAGGCCGGCCTTATCAACATCGGTCACCGCTCCGGGCCGACCACATTTGGGTTCGACATTAGCCCCGCCGGGTTTCGACACATCGAGAACCCCACCAGCTCAGGCAATCCGGAACCGCTGGCTCCCCGACAATGGGGAAAATGGGTCGGGACGAGCATCAAGCCGTTCACGACCAGCAGGATGAGCGCATTGTGGCGAGTACGGGATAGAGCTGAACCCCGTGCTCCCGATTGCGCCCTCAAGGAGATGCGGTATGAAAAAGCCCGCGGCTCCGCGGCCTATTCCAGGTTTATTCGGGAAATCACTACTCTCTCCGAGCTGAAGGATCAGCACCCGGGCATTGTGCAGGTGGTGGATTACACAGTGCCGGCCGAGGACGATAACTCACGACCTTACTACGTCATGCCTCTCGCGGAATCGGCACTCGACCGCGCGAAGGCAATGAAAGGACACTTAGAGCACGTTCTGCAGATCGGCATCGAAGTGGCCGACGCACTCGTTGCGGCCCATGCGGTCGGCATAGTCCATCGCGACGTCAAGCCGGCGAACATACTTCTCTTCGGTGACGAACTGAAGCCGGTTGTTTGCGATTTCGGAATTTGCTTCCTGCAGGAGCAAGATCGTCTCACACGCGCGGAGGCCGATACCGTTGGGACTGACGATTTCGTGGCGCCCGAGCTACTAGGGGGCGGCCAGTCTGATAAGGTGACACCGGCAGCGGACGTATATTCACTTGGCAAGACCATTTTCGCCGTCGTCCAGGGAGGTAACGTCTTCCCGCGTGAGCGTTTCGACGACCCCCGCTTCGATCTCGCTGCACAATTCAATGATGCCCGCCTTGGGCATCTTCGCGGTCTGATGGAGGTGATGGTAACCGAGGATCCCTCCCAACGGTTGCAGACCATGGCACATGCGCGGGAGGTCTTGCAGCGTGCACTCGAGAATGTTCGGACGGGCGTGTCATACCAACCTGGATTGTACAGAGGCAAGCACTCACCTGTCGAGCGCCTAGCCGGTATTCGCAGGCTATTCGAGGCGGGGCCTTCGACCGATCGTAACGACGCAATTCAGCGCGAACTGAGTGGCGCAATCGACGCCTCGAACGCCTGTGCTATGGAGTACGAAACACGCAATCAGGGGTCTCTGCGCCTGTACAACAACCGTAAGAGCGATGAGGCTGCGGGGGTTGCAGCTTCTTGTGCCGAACACCTCATGTCGGCTGGGCTACCGCTCGTCGAAAAAGATGCCAGGGATGAGTTCGAGGAGTGGCTGATGCTGACCGTGGAGCCAGTGTTCAGGGCGGACGGCTATCAGCACGCCGTGAATCGACTGGTCCTTGCTCCTAGTGGGGTTCTGGCGGCCTACGCGGCCGGGGCGCTAGCGTGGAAACGTCGCCGGCTCGACCTGTTCCGACTGGTTGTCGATCAGTACCTCAGGGCCCCTAGTCGGTGGATTCATCACGAAATCCTCGGCGGCAATACTACGGCGCTTCACCCATGGCTGGCTACAGCGTTGACATCGTCCCCAACTTTTCAACGGGCTGACACTGCACTTGCAGCCCAGCCGGGACCCGCTTTGAGTTTCGTGAGCGGCATGGCGGTGCTGAAGTTTCTGCAAACCGCGGATGCTGAAAGGATGGGAGCCTTTCTAGCTGCACCAACCGAACCAGACTTTCCAATTCCCTTCGCGCCGGGCTTGCTCGATTTCGGATGGACGGCCGAGCTACTCGAGGTCGGCACGGTTCGGCCGCCACTCGAGCGAGACCTCGCAAAGCTCGTCTTCGACATGTCGGTCCCTGAGTTTCGTGCTCTCTGTAAGCGGCTGACCGTGCCCTTGGCTGCCACGCTGCACGAAGCATGTGCGCGAGTGGGAATGTTCAAGGATCTCCAGATGGCAGTGGACCGAAAGCGCTGGGCCGATTGGTGCGGGGGACAGTTTTGAGCCCTGTGAGTTACCCCGCCTGCCTGGGCGGTTATCGGGCCTAGCAACAGCGGGGATCGGCTAGCCAAGCGCCACTGGACTTGCGCTGTTGTGCCCCGGCGGTTAGCATGACCTGCTAACAGGAGGACTTGTGGCCTACTACCGACCCGATGGGATTGAAGCATTCGCGGCGCCTGACGGAGGATATGACCTCGCCATGACCAGGCGCGGTCGTACCTACGGACGCCATGTCGCGCCTGACGGCTTCGTCTCGCAGATCGAGGCGGGATTCATTGTCCGCCCCCAAGTGACCCGGATGGCGGTGTACAAGTGGGTGATGAGCGGTAAACTCAAGGATGAGATCGTAAAGGGAGTCTCGATGATCCGGCTCTCGCGCTTGCGGTCGTTCGCGGCTCAGCATGGGTACAGGCTGGCGGACTGAGCCCGTGGACAGAGTGGGATCACCTCCTCTGTAGAGGCCTTTTCTTGACCTAGAGGTTAGCACTATATGCTATCTGCATCTCCCCGGAGGAAAGGGATGAGCGACCTGAAAACGGTTCACACCCCGTGGCCAAGCGGCCCCCGGCCTCTCGGGGGCTTTCCGGAGGATGGGAATGACAGTCGATAGTGCAGGGCTGCCGTCCTACGACCCAGGGGCTCCAGACGCGAGATTGCCCCGGGTATGGTACCCCTGGGGTCCGCGGCATTACCGGGCCGGGACCGGGCCGAGTCCGGTTAAGGCCCGCAGCCCGTCCGCGAGGCGGCCATGAGTCGAAAAGCTCACAGGGGCCCCTTGAGTGGTACTGGGAGGGGTAGGCGTCGGGTGACGCAAGTGAAGATCGATAAGATGACCGAGTGGCGCCGCCAGGGGCTGACCCACCAGGAGATCGGCGAGCGTGAGGGCTGTAGCGAACGCACTTCCCGTCGCTACGTCGGCCACGTCGAGCCTCGGCTGAAGCTTCCCCCAGGCAACCCAGAGCCCGAGGATGACCCTCGGTCTCTGCGTGCGCGCCTCGCGTCAGAATTCGTAGAGTTCCTGCACGCAGACGAACGGTTGCGCTCGTTCACCTTTAGGTGGCAGAAGGTGGATGAGGCGACGAAGATGGCAATTTACGGAGGGCCGCCTTCGATCCTGTTTCTGAGCGAGGCTGAGCGGCTCCTCCGGGAGCGGCTCGATGCCATAGGCGACCTGGCGTTGAGACTTCTCGCACGGGAGAAGCAGTCGCAACGTCGGTTTCTGCGGGAAGTAGTAGGGTCTCTCTGTGCGGACTACGTCGGGTGGCACCAGTTCGCGGACAATTTCGGTGAGACTGGCGAAGACTGGCGACCCCCGCGAGAGCGCCCGCCTGCCAAGGAGATCGACGACGATGACATCGAGCCTTTCTAGCACCTCACGCGGACGCTGACGCGTCAGCATGCGTCCCGATGACTTCGTGGACAAATGGGCCAGCGAGGCCCGAGCCATGCAGCAGCGAGGCGCGCTTGTGCAGGGAGCTGGTTTGTTGGAGGAGGTCCTCCGCGACTTCGCGGCGGTGATGAGGGACTACTGGGACGAGCCGCTCAACCTGACCCAGGCCGCCGCTGAGTCGGGGTATTCGGCGGACTACCTCGGTCGTCTAGTGAAGGATGGATCGATTCCTAACGCCGGCCGTCCCAACGCCCCCCGCATCCAGCGGGCCAGTCTCCCGAGAAAGGCCGGAGCCTTGCGCCCCGCTCCAGACTCGCGACATCTTCCTGCTGCCTCACCCGGGCAGATCGCGCGGGCTGTCGTCACCTCCAAGGCTGGAGAACGACGATGACCCAAGCGAAGAAGCGGTGGAGTTACTCCACCGGGGAGCGGGGCAGGAACCGGGTTCGTGTTTTTGAGCACCCGGCCACGGTAGGCCTCTTCCTCGAAGTGTACGACGCCGGCCGGCGAAAACGGATCGCTCTCGGGCACCACGATCGCAAGGCCGCCAAGGCGAAGGCTGAGGAAGTAGCCGCGGCCCTCCGGCTGGGAAATCAGCCGCCGACGGGCCAGCTCACGCTCCAGACGCTCTTTGACAATTACTTGCGTGAGGTCACGCCCAGGAAGAGTCCGAGCAGCCAGCAGAAGGATCGGCAGGCGGCACGGCTGTTCCAGGAACACTTCGGCGCCGATCGGAAGGTGACGACGCTGAGTCGGCGGGATCGGGATGCATTCATTCATCGCCGCCGCCAAGGGAGCGATGGTCGAGCCGGTAAGGTCCACGGAAAGCCGGTTCGGGACCGCGTGATCGCTCTAAACCTGAAGACCATCAATGCCGTTCTGAATTGGGCGACGATGGCGGGCGATGGACAGGGCGGGTATCTGCTCGAACGAAACCCGTTCAAAGGGCTCCCCTTCCCCAAGGAGGCGAGTCCACGGCGACCAATGCTGACCGACAAGCAGTACCAGGCGATGCGTGAGGTAAGTGGGCAGATCAGCCAGCAGTTCGAACTCGCCCTGACGATGGCCCACGAGACCGGGCATCGGATCGGCTCGATCCGGCTGGTGCGCTGGTCGGACGTCGATGGGGAGAGGAGCACCATTCGGTGGCGGGGGGAGAACGATAAGATCGGGTTCGAGCACGTCACTCCGCTCACACCGGCTGCGAAGGAGGCCCTCGGCCGAGCCAGAAAATTTCAAGGCGCCATCGGAGATTCGTGGATATTCCCGGCGCCTGAGAACCCATCACTTCCAATTTCGAGGCACCTGGTTCGGGACTGGTGGGAGCGGGGCGAGAAACTGGCGGGGGTCGCCCATGAGCCCGGGCTTGGTTGGCATAGTCTCCGTAGGAAGTTCGCCACGGAGCTCAAGTACACCCCGTTGAAAGACCTGTGTTACCTGGGCGGGTGGAAGGAACCGCAGACCGTGCTCAAGTGCTACCAGCGCGCGGACGAAACCACCATGCGTCAGGCCCTCGAGTCGCGGAAACAGCTCGCAGCAATCAGGCAGTAGCCCGCCAATCGACACACCAATCGACACACCCGCCTATCTCAGGCCCATGAAGAAGCCCCGCCCGGCGACGAATCGCCAAGCGGGGCAACAGGTTGCGAAAATGGGCCTGGGTAGAGTTGAACTACCGACCTCACGCTTATCAGGCGTGCGCTCTAACCACCTGAGCTACAGGCCCCAACTACAGAAGGTGAACAGTGAACCGTGAACAGTGAACCGGGGCTGCCACCCTCTCCCTCCCCGAGTAAGGGCTTCCCGGTTCCTGCTTACTGTTCACTGTTCACTGTTGACAATTGACTCCGTCCGGGGGACGGGAGGATAGCCAGCCGGTTTCGGAGCCGCAAGCGTGACGGCGAGCCGACCGCCGTCCCGCCCGGTCCGCCGCTGCCGCCTCTTCCGCCACCATTCACCGCCGCCGAGTCTCGTCGTCCTCTTCGATTTCCTCGAAGTCGGCATCGTCGAAGTCTTCGTCGTCGAAGTCCTCGTCGTCGAAGTCCTCGTCGTCCTCTTCGTCGAAGTCCTCGTCGTCGTCCTCGTCCTCGTCGTCGAACGTGAAGGCGTCCTCCTCGTCGAAGTCGTCATCATCCCGACGACGGCGGAGCTCGACGGCCTCCAACGACGCTTCCCACGCCAGCATGATTGCCTCCGGCTAGAGAAAAGGTGAATGGGTCCCGCGGTCCTACGAGGCGTCCACGGCGCGCGCGGCCGCCCGCGCCGCCTTCTTCCGGTCCGTCGCCGCCAGGGCCCGCTTGCGGAGCCGGATCGTCTTGGGAGTCACCTCGATCAGCTCGTCCTCTTCGATGTACTCCAGGGCGTACTCCAGGGTGATCTGCCGCGGCGGCTCCAGGGTGATGTTGTCGTCGGTCGCCGTGGTCCGCATGTTGGTCAACTTCTTTTCCTTGCACACGTTGACATCCATGTCCCCGGGCCGGGAGTTCTCCCCGGCGATCATCCCTTCGTACACCTGCTCGCCCGGACTCACGAACATCTGGGCCCGCTCCTGCAGGTTGCCCAGCGCGAAGGCCACCACCGCTCCCACCCGATCCGCCACCAGCACCCCGTTCTTCCGCCCCGCCAGCGGCCCCGCCCAGGGACCGTAGTCCAGGAACCGGTGATGCATGATCCCGGTGCCACGGGTGTCGGTAAGGAACTCGGAGCGATATCCGAACAGCCCCCGCGCCGGGATCCGGTAGTTCATCCGGACCTGGCCCTGTCCCGGGTTGCGCATTTCCAGCAGCTCCGCCCGGCGGGGACCCAGCTTCTCTATGACGGTGCCGATATACTCCTCAGGCACATCGATCATCAACTCCTCGTATGGCTCCAGCCGCTCACCGTCGGGCCCGATCCGGGTGATGACCCGGGGGCGGGAGACCTGGAACTCGTACCCTTCCCGCCGCATAGTCTCCATCAGGATGCCCAGGTGCAGCTCGCCGCGACCCGCCACGGCCCAGGTATCCGGACTATCGGTATCGTCGACCCGGAGGGCGACGTTCCGTTCCAGCTCGGTGAAGAGCCGGTCCCTGAGCTGGCGGCTGGTGACGAACTTCCCCTCCCGCCCGGCAAAGGGGGAGTTGTTGATCACGAAGTCCACCGAGATGGTGGGCTCCTCAACCGCAATACCCTCCATCCGCTCCGGGTGATCCACCGAGGTGATGGTCCGCCCGATCTCGATCCCCTCGAGACCGGCCAGTACTACGATGTCTCCCGCCTCCGCCTCCTGAAGGTCCACCTTGTTGAGCCCTTCGAAGGCAAAGAGCTTGGTGATCTTGCTCCGCTCGACGCCGGGCTCCCCCTCGGGTACCATGCCGGGGACACCGATCGGCAGCAGCACCACCGGATCGCCCACGCGCACCCGACCCCGTTCGATCCGGCCGATGGCCATCCGGCCCAGGAAGGTCGAGAAGTCCAGGGTGGAAATCAGCATCTGCAGCGGCCCCTCGACGTCTCCCTTGGGGGGGGGCACGTGACGCAGGATCGCTTCAAAGAGCGGCACCAGGTCGGTACCGGGGTGCTCGAGGTCGGTCGTGGCGGTCCCGTTCCGGCTGGATGTATAAAGGAAGGGAGCTTCCAGCTGCTCGTGGGACGCCTCGAGGTCGATGAACAGGCCGAGCACCTCATCGTGAACCCGGTAGGGCTCCGCGTCCGAGCGGTCGATCTTGTTGATCGCCACGATCGGTCGGAGACCCAGCGCCAGCGCCTTCCGGGTGACGAAACGGGTCTGCGGCATGGGGCCTTCGGCCGCATCCACCAGGATCAGCACCCCGTCCACCATCCGGAGGATCCGCTCCACCTCGCCGCCGAAATCGGCGTGGCCAGGGGTATCCACGATATTGATCTTGGTCCCGTGCCAGCGGACCGAGGTGTTCTTGGCCAGAATGGTGATGCCCCGCTCCCGCTCCAACGGGTTGGAGTCCATCACCCGCTCGGCCACCTGCTGGTTGGCGCGGAAGGCGCCGGCCTGCCGGAGCATCTTGTCCACCAGCGTGGTCTTGCCGTGGTCCACGTGCGCGATAATGGCAATGTTGCGAATATCTTTGGCGCTCGACATCGGGTCCTTGCACTGCGACGGTAGCGGCGGTAGCGGCGGAAACGGCGGAAACGGACCATCCACCGAGCCCTACCCCATCGGGCGGCATATATAGTGGGGTCGGTAGGCAAGGGCAAGCGGGGTGGAAGACGGCGGGACAGCGGAACGGCGGGACGCCGGGAGAATGGCCCGAGATCGGCATCACTGGTGTGATTTAGAGGGCGGAAGACGGGAGAGCGGGACGGCGGGAGGGGTGTAGGCGGACCCCACTGAGGAGTTCATAGGGCGGAACGACGGGAGGGCGGGACGGCGGAGGCGCCTTGTCGGAGATCACGGTCCAGGGACTGCTTCAACCGCCAGACGAGCTGACCAGCCCGATTACGACGTTCCTCGAGTTTCTCCCACTCAGTATCAGCGAGAAAGTCCAGATCGCGGGCGAATCGGATGATATAGGAGAGCTCGGCGAGCGAGCCAAGGGAGATGTCGAGGAATCGGCGGAATTCTCGTGAACCCCGCTTGGCGGATCCCTCGACCAGGTTGGCAGGGGCTGAGAACGCTGCCCTTCGCGCCTGACTGGTCAGACCAAACAATTCACTCTTTGGCCAGGATTTGGTGACCTCCCAAACGGCCAGCGCAAGCTCATGGCAGAGGCGCCAGGCGTCAAATCGTTCGTAGGGAACCATGGACAGAAGTTACGACGAAGCTCGGAGACACCATCATCATTTCCGCGCCGTACCAGGGCCTTTTCACGCGCGCCGAGGCGAGAAAGATTGCTTCGGCCCCTTCAGGGCCTCGCAATGACAGAACCAATGACGAGGCGGCTTGTTCCGAGCTTTCCTAGTGCCGGTGCCCTCGGTGCCCTCCCACCCCTCCCGCCGCTTCCGCCTCTCCCGCCTCTACCGCCGTCTCCTCACACCGCTCCCCCGTCTCCAATTGAATGGTCACGTGCCCGATGCCGAGCCCGCCCATCTCGGCGCGGATCCGGTCCAGCACCTGCGGGTGATCCGGCAGCGACGGCACCCGGGCATGGCCACTCATCGCCACGACGCCGCTCGAGACCGTCCACACATGGAGGTCGTGTACGGCGGTGACGCCCCCCACCGCCAGCATCCGCCGCTGCACCTCCGGCATGGAGACGTGGGCCGGGACCGCTTCCAGGAGTATGTCAGTGCTTTCCCGGAGGAGCCGCCAGGCCCCGCTCAGGATCAGGAACGAGAGGAGAATCGACAGGATGGGATCCGCGAGGGTCCAGCCGGTGAACATGATGATGAGCGCCGCCCCAATGGCGCCGATCGAGCCCAGAACGTCACCCAGAATGTGGAGATAGGCGGCACGGGTGTTGAGGCTGTGCTGGTGCCCGCCGTGGAGGATCGCCAGGCTCGTGAGATTGACCACCACCGCGGCCGAGGCGATGCCGAGAAAGAGCCCGGCCTTGATGCTCTCCGGGTGGCCGATCCGCTCGATCGCTTCCACCACGACCCAGCCGGCCAGGCCGAAGAGCGTGGCTCCATTGGTGAGCGCGGCCAGGATCTCCCAGCGCCGGTACCCGTAGGTCTTGAGGTCGTCCGGTGGTCGCCGCGCGATCCACGCCGAGAAGACGCTGAGACCCAGTGCCCCCACATCGGTGAGCATATGTCCCGCGTCGGCCAACAGCGCCAGCGATCCACTCACCCATCCACCGATGGCCTCGACCACCATGAAGGCGGCGGTGAGCCCCAGCACGATCCACAAACGGCGGACCGGCGGTATGGCGGAGCGACGGTCCGATTCGACGTGGGCGCAGTTAGGGGTGGTCATTCTAGAGTGGGCAGTAAGCAGTGAGCAGTAAGCAGTAAGCAGGGATGTCAGTCGTCAGGCTACCAAGGGAAACGTTACACTGGAGCTAGCAGAGGCGTACTGGATCTAGCCTCCAGTACCCTGCTCACTGCTCACTGCTCACTGCTCACTTCTCTCCCATCCGCATCCGAATGGCCTCCGCATGTCCCGGCAGCCCTTCCGCCTGGGCCAGCACGATGATCCGGTCGGCGTCCATCAGGAGTCGGTCGCGGGTGTAGCGGAGCAGGCTGGTGCGCTTGATGAAGTCGTACACGCCAAGGGGTGAGG
>JBGPJS010000109.1:0-9987 GCA_041485505.1 Gemmatimonadota bacterium
ATACTCCCTTGGCCTCTCGATCCACCTTCAATCCTATCCACTCCCCCCGGATCGCATGGTACGGCACCCCGCACAGCATCCAGTACCAGCCGACCTGGTCCGCCAGAAAAGTGGTCTCGTCCTTCTGCCCAGGCTTGAGTCCGGCACTCAGCATCCGAGTCATGGCGTTGTCGAAAACCGGGTGTCCCCCTTCCGAGGGAATCTTCTCCCGTTCGGCCATGACCACCAGACTGTGGGTCTGGCCGCTGTCGGCGTTGCGCCAGCTCCAACGCACCGTCCAACCGATCGGGACGACGACCTGGACGTCCCCGTGCGCGTGTCCGCTCAGCAGCCCGGTACCCGGTGCCGGCGCCGCGGTAACATCGAGAACAAGATGGACGGTCCGGGCGACCGAATCCACCGTGACCCACTCGGGGATCGGGGAAGGAGCGGACTGGGCCTGCGCCGCGGGGGCGAGTGCCAGCAGGGCGAGGAGACTGCGATGAACCATCTCGAAATCCTCGAACGAGAGGGAGACTGCGATGAACCATCTCGAAATCCTCGAACGAGAGTCGGGGCCGCGTCCCCAAGTCTAACTCACCCGGCCAGTGGATTTCAGGCGTCCTTCGATTGGTCCCCACACGCGGGGGTGGTTGCGGCGCAAGGCGATATCACGTATAAATATCCGCCTCGTGGTTTCGCCAGCCCGGTCAGCCCGACATACCTAGCGCCTCGGGATCTCGGCCCCCGGTATGGCCAGTCGGTTCGATCACCCCGCAGGGAGGTCTGCGTGAGTATTCGGGTCCGTCTCAGCCAGCGACTTCACGCTGCCCTCCGGGGGACTCCCTGACCGCGGGACTGCTGGACCGCGAGCGGACCATTGCCGGCCCCGGCTTCAACCGCTGGCTGGTGCCGCCGGCTGCCCTCGCCATCCATCTTTCGATCGGCATGGCCTACGGCTTCAGCGTCTTCTGGCTACCCCTCAGCAAGGCGATCGGGATCACGGACTCGGCACCGGACGACTGGAAGGTCAGCACCGTCGTCTGGACCTACAAGCTCTTCTTCGTATTTCTCGGCTCGTCAGCAGCCCTCTTCGGTGGCTGGCTCGAACGCGAGGGGCCGCGCAAGGCGGGATTCATCGCCGCTTGCTGTTGGGGTGGCGGGTTTCTCATCTCGGCGCTGGGCGTGTACCTGCACGTCATCTGGCTGCTCTGGCTCGGCTCCGGGGTCATCGGCGGGTGCGGGCTTGGTCTCGGGTATATCTCGCCGGTTTCAACTCTGATCAAGTGGTTCCCCGACCGGCGTGGGATGGCCACGGGGATGGCCATCATGGGATTCGGCGGCGGGGCCCTGATCGGAGCACCGCTGGCCGACCGACTCATGAAGCATTTCGCCACCCCAACGTCGGTGGGAGTGTGGGAGACATTCGTCACCCTGGGCGTCATTTATTTCATCGCCATGATGTGCGGGGCTTTCGGCTACCGGGTCCCCCCGACGGGCTGGAGGCCGGTGGGGTGGGCACCGCCCCCGACTCAGGCCACCGCGATCACGACCCGTCAAATGCACGTGAACCAAGCGCACAAGACCCCCCAGTTCTGGCTGCTCTGGGCGGTGCTCTGCCTTAACGTGAGCGCAGGAATCGGCGTGATCGCACTGGCCTCCCCGATGATCCAGGAGGTCTTCGGAGGCAAGCTGATCGGGCTCGCCGGCGCCCTCAAGGACCTCACCCAGGACCAGAAAGCCCAGGTCGCCACCGTGGGTGCCGGCTTTGCCGCGCTGCTCAGCTTCTTCAATATCATCGGCCGTTTCCTCTGGGCCTCGGCCTCGGATTATCTGGGGCGGAAGCCGACGTATTTCATCTTCTTCTCGCTGGGGGCGGTACTCTACGCCAGCTCGCCTTTCGCCGGCCGAAGCGGAAACATTCCTCTCTTCGTGGCGATCTTCTGCATTATCCTCACCATGTACGGAGGGGGCTTCGCCACCATTCCCGCGTACCTGGCGGACAAGTTCGGCACCCAATTCGTGGGCGCCATTCACGGCCGGTTGCTGACCGCTTGGTCGGTCGCGGCGCTGGTGGGGACCAGCTTGGTCGACTATATCCGCGAATACCAGCTGAGCCTGGGAGTGCCGGCGGCCCACGCCTACGAGACGGCGATGTACATCCTGGCGGGGCTCCTGATTTTCGGCTTCTTCTGCAACCTCGCGGTGCGGCCGGTGGCCGAGCGCTTCTTCATGAGTGAGGACGAGTTGGCGGGAGTTCGCAGGCTGGCGCATGAGGCGCCGGCGACGGCCAAGTGAGGGGGGACGGGACCATGAGCCACTCCGAGATGGGACAGCGCCCGTCGGCCGCGAGTTGGGTCGCGGTGGCTCTGGCATGGGTCGCGGTCGGCCTGCCGCTGGCCTGGGGGGTCTGGCAGACGCTCCGGAAAGCGCTCGTCCTCTTCAGGTAAGGAAGGGCTGGCGGGGACGAAAGGGGTTTCCTCTTGACGGGTGGAAGGTTTTGGGGTACATGTACATGCTAAGCGCTCCCCCGGGCGCCTATTCAGACTCGGACCGGGACGACCTGCTACCCGTGGTCCGCAGTGCTCACGCAGGTATCTTGTTGATCCAAATGCCCATGGCGTACCGGCTCACCTCAACCCGGCGCCTGTCGTTCTCCCCTGGTGGGGAGCTTTCGATGTACTTTCAGCACTGGCCCGCCGGGCGCGGCGGGCGTCCTGGCCGAACGCCACCGGGCGTCCGGCCGCAGATCACGTCTCACCGGAGAATGATCACCATGCCATGTGCCAAACGTTTGGGACTTTCCCTGCTCCTCATGGGCGCGGTGGTCGGCCCGGCGGCAGCGCAGGCCAACTGGACCACCTACGGCGGGAACGCCTGGAACCAGCGCTATTCCACCCTTGCCAAGATCAGCGCGGCCAACGTCGGCCAGCTGGTCCCCCGGATGGTCTTCCAGACCGGGATCACCAAGCTGGGCTCGTTTGAGAACACGCCGATCGTCGAGAACGGCGTCATGTACGTCACCACTCCCTACAACACCGCCATTGCGTACGATCTCAAGACCCACAAGCAGATCTGGCGCTATGAGCACAAGCTCGGCACTACCATTTACTGTTGCGGGCCCAACAACCGGGGGGTCGCCATCCATGGTCCCCACGTCTACATGGGTACCTTGGACGGCCGGCTGGTCGCGATGGACAAGTCCACCGGCGAGGTGGTCTGGGACATCGAAGTGGGCGATCCGGCGTATGGCTATTCCATTACTCACGCCCCGCTGGTGATCGGCGACAACGTGATCGTCGGGGTCTCGGGCGGCGAGTATGGGATCCGGGGCTATGTCACCGCCTACAACGCGGTGAGCGGTGAGCAGGTCTGGCGCTGGTACTCGATCCCGGAGACGGGCGACGATCCCGTGGCCAAGAACGGCTGGTGGGGCACCTGGGCGACCCACGCGGAAACCTACGATCTCCACCGGGACGTGGCCCAGGAGCAGGGCGACAGCGCCAAGTACGCGGACGCCTGGAAGACCGGCGGCGGTGGGGTCTGGATGACTCCGGCGTACGACAAGGAACTCAACCTGATCTACGTCGCGGTCGGCAACCCCTCGCCGGACCTCGACGGCGGCATCCGGCCCGGCGACGACCTCTTCACCGACTGCGTGGTTGCGATCGACGCCTCGACCGGCAAGACCAAGTGGTACTACCAGACGGTGCCGCACGACGTCTGGGACCTCGACGCCGTCTCGCCGCCGGTGGTGACCAAGGTCGGTGGCAAGAAGGTGGTCGTGCATGCCGGCAAGACCGCTTGGGTATATGTGCTCGACGCGGCCACCGGCAAGTTGGTCCGCAAGAGCGACAATTTCACCCCGCAGGAGAACATGTTCGCCCTGCCGAGCGCCGAGGGGACCCGGATGCTCCCGGGCGCCAACGGTGGCGAGGAGTGGTCGCCGATCGCGGTGGATCCGACTCTGGGCTTCGCGTTCACGGCCGGCCTGCATCAGCCGATGAATTACATCACCCACTCCGTCGGGTATGAGACGGGCCGCCTCTGGCTCGGCTCTGCTTTCGTGGCGATCCCGGGTGAGGAGCAGTACGGACTCTTCTCGGCGGTCAATCTGGCCACCGGCAAGATCGCCTGGCAGAACAAGGTGGATCAGCCGATGATGGGTGGCTCGCTCGCCACGGCAGGCGGTGTGGTCTTCACCGGTGAAGGCAATGGCAATTTCAACGCCTACGACTCGAAGACAGGCAAGCTGCTGTGGCAGTTCAACGGCGGCGCCGGCTGCAACTCGGCCCCGATGAGCTTCGAGGATGGCGGCGAGCAGTTCATCTCGGTTGCCTGCGGCGGCAATGCGCAGCTGTCGTTCCCGCTGGGTGACGTGATCTACGTCTTCGGCCTGCCAAAGAAGATGGCTGGCAAGATGTAAGCACCGGTTCCGGCGGAGTCCGGGCTGCCTGGGCTTCCGCCGGAACGGTTTTTCATACTGAACCCACTGAAGGCTTCAGACTGGATGATGAGGTTTCACTACCGACCCGGGATCCGCTGGCTGCCGGCGCTGGCCTTGGTTCTCATGGTAACGCCAGCCGCCCACCAGGGGCTGACCGCGAGGCAGCGGGCGGAACCGATTGATCCCAGTTGGATGTCGTTCGATTCCGGCGCCAGAACGGTCCGTTTCAAATTGACCGCGGGCCTGACGGGGTTGAACGGCGCCCTTAATTTCAACGGGTTCCGGGACGGTGGGTTGACGCTGGTGGTACCCGTGGGGTGGACCGTCGCGGTGGAATTTTACAATCACGATGGAATGCTGGCGCACAGCGCCCAAGTCGCCCCCAACGTCAACCCGGTGCCGCTCCGGGCGGTGGACCAGGCGGCCATTGCCCGGGCCTATTCCGACCGGGTGGAGGAAGGGTTGCCTCCGGAGAGCCGCGACAAGTTGCGGTTCACCGCCCAGCCTGCGGGTGACTACCTGGTGATCTGTGGCGTCCCTGGGCACGCGGCGGCGGGAATGTGGATCCGACTCCGAGTGAGCGGAGAGGCCGAGGAACCGGTCCTGATGGCGACGCCGAAAGGGGAGAGTCATTAGCCGTTATCCATTGGCTTGCAGCGACGAAGCGGAATCCCCCGGCGCAAGAAACGGCTAACGGCTAACGACTAACGGCCTATGCAAGGGCGGTCGAGATTGGTGTGGTTGTCTGGACTGACAGCGCTGGGCCTCATGAGTTCCCATGCGCTCGCACCAATTCAGCCGGACCCTCACTGGATCAAGGCGGCGGGGCCGGAGTGGAACAGCATGACACCGGAGGCCAAGCAGGCGTACCTGGCCGGCTTTCTCACCGGCAGCGCACTGCAGCAAGCCGGTGGCGCGGGGAGCCGGGATTCAGCCAGCCTGTTCGAGACGCTGGACAGCCTCCGCCGGGGCGGGTTCCAATTCCCGTACGCGCCGAATGTGTACGCCGCCCGGATCAACGACTACTATTGGTGGCAGAATCATCGTCCACTTCCAATCTGGTACGCTCTCAGGGAGGTGAATCGTGATCTCAAACGATTGACGCAGCGTGACAGTCAGTGAGATCCATTTTGGCATGGTTCGAAGCGCAAGTACGGCCTCACGTTCACTAGCTGGTGTGGCAGCACTGTCCTCATTTCAGGAGAAGCAGCGATGAAACGTACCGCATTGTTGTTTGGGGCCTTGGCACTCGCCGCCGCGAATACGGCCAACGCCCAGCTGGCCATGCAGATGAGCAATGGCTGGACATTCACGTTTTCCGGGAACGTGAATGCGTTCTACATCTACAACTCGACGAAGTCCGGCGGGACCACGGTCGGCAAGAACAGTGGTATCGGAACCGGCTTGCTTCCGGCCTTCGCGACCTTCGAGGCCAAGGGCAAGGAAGGCAACACCGACCTGAGCGTCTTCTTCGGGTTCGCTCCGCAAGTCTCCTCCGGCGACGGTCTGGCCAGTTTCTTCGGGACCGACGCGGCCGGAGCCCAGATCGACACCCGGCAGATCTACCTGACGGCCGGGGGCAGCTGGGGTTCGATCCTGGCCGGTAAGCAGATCGGCCTCTATCAGCGCTCCAACATCGTCGAAGACATGACGATCTTCGGCGTTGGGCCCGGCGGTGGCAACCGGGGTACCTCGCTGGGTCGCATCGCTTACGGGTACGAGTACACCGACTTCCGGCCCCAGTTTACCTACAGCTCGCCCGGCGGCAAGCAGACCTCGTTCAGCGTTGGTCTCTTTTCTCCGCTGGCCTACGCTTCCTACACCACGCTGGAACTGCCTCGGCTCGAGGCCGACTTCAACTGGAAGAACACCGGCTCGACTTCCATCATGGTCGATGTTTCAGGGTTCGTCCAGAGTGTCAAGAACGGCGTCACCGGGACGACCAACAGCATCACGCCGGTCGGTGGTGCGGCGACGGTGAAGGTCGGGGTGAATGTGGTTTCGTTGGTGGGTTCCGGATACTACACCAAGGGCGGCTGCTCCGTCTTCATGGGTAATTCGATCGCCGGAGGCAGTCCCACGGGTTGCGACGGCATCTCCAACAATCCCGATGCCGGCGGCAAGTTCAATACCCGGACTGGGTACGGCTGGTACGGACAGTTGGTCGTCGCACCGAAGGACTCGAAGGTGAGCTTCGGCGCCAGCTACGGCGGCAACTACCTCAAGCCGAACACCGAAGACAAGGTGTTGCTGGTCCCGAATTTCCGCCGGAACGCCATCATCGGTGAGATCACCTACAAGTGGACCAAGTCCCTGCGTTTCGTGGCCGAGTTTGACCACTTCGACTCCCATTCCGGCGGGGTCAAGGGTCCTTCCACCAACCAGGGCGCGGTTGGCTTCATGCTGTTCTACTAAGCCAGGGTTACAAGAGCAGTGCGGGCGGCCTCCCTCATGGGGAGGCCGCTCTGCTTTGCCCCCCTGTCGCCAGTGCTTTCCGCAAGTAGATTTCGCTGGTCCAACCCGTTCTGCCGACTGTCCCCAGGAGCTCCAATGCGATCCGTGCCCGTCAGCCTGGCCGTTGTCTCCATCCTCGCCGCCTGCAGCCAGGCGCTCTACACCGTGCAAACCGTCGCCACCGTCAACCCGCCCGATGCCGTCTTTGCCTGCGTCCGAGCGACTCTGGACACCATGCGGTACAAATCGGTGGTCCTCGATCTTGAGGATCGCCGGACCAGCGGCCGCAAGGTTCGCAAGGACATTCACCTGATCGATGCCAACTTCTATCAAGCGTACGATTTGATCGAAAGCCGGGTGACGATTGAAAGCAGTGGAGAAACCAAGCTCAACTTGATCGGGAGAACGATGTACGAGTACCGTTCGAACGCAGGCCCTTCCAACTCGGAACTGCAGGCCACCGACTCAGTCCAGGCGAGCCTGGTCCGGCTGGCCCAGAACTGCGCACCCCGGTAGCGACCCCAATCCCCGCGGCCAAGGCGGCGGGGGATATGCTGGGGCAGAAATGCCGGAGCTGAGCTGACCGCCGCTGGGAGGGTGGCCATCACGATGGGAGATCTTCGGTTTGGATGGGTCGTGGGGCAGGCCTCCTGGCCTGCCCCTTCTTCTATGGTGAGGACAGTCCAACCACCCACACCCAAGGATACGCCTGCATCGATGGCCATCGCCGTCGCGGGTTGTTCAAAATGTAATTGAGTTTTGCTCGCATCTCGGCCTGATCCCGAACGATCCTGTCATGGGTCTCGTCCTGCCAGACCGGGGCGGTCCGGCCACTGATTTTCCTCAGCTGATGCGCCGTGAACGATTTCCAGGAGTGAAGAATCGACTGAAGTTCATGGTTCCGACGCGGGCTGAGGAGTACATGGACATGATCGTTCATCACCACATACCCTGACAGGTCATACCGATGCGCATCGAAGTGGCGGAGGGCGTCCACAATGAGACCGCGCTCGAAGGGGTCTAGGGCCCGCTGCCGTCGATGAAGTCTCCAAGTGACGAAGTACACCGCTCCCGGCAGTCGCCAATGCGGCAGTCTCCGGCGATATCGGTAGAAGACACCTTGCCCCATGTTCCTGCCTGATGGGAGAGGGGAGCGAGCATTGATTGTCTCGGGGGAGAATTTGAATGGTCCGGCCTGAGCTGCGGTAACCCATTTCACGCGGAAGGGTGCAGAAATACGCGCGCGGGCCGGAGGCCCGCACCACCCTGGAGTGGAAGCACTGAAGCGCGCGGGCCGGAGGCTCGCACCACCCTGGAGTGGAAGCACTGAAGCCGGGGCCGGAGGCCCGCGCCTCCAGCCAGGAAATGATATGTCAACCAAATGGTTGAAAACTGCCATCCCTCCCATAGCCATCCCGGGGCGCCCTTGCTAGCTTGGGAGCCAATCTGAGACCCTACCTCCCCCAAGGGAACCGATGGCCCTGCCGCTGGTTCAGCTCATGCCCTCCCTGCCGATACTCGAGCCGATGCCAACGGCTCCTCCACCACTCGTTCGAAAGCCCTCCTGGCTTAAGGTGAGGGCCCCCGGCGGGGCTAATTACGCCCATATCAAGACCCTGATGCGGGATCTGGGCCTCCATACGGTCTGCGAGGAGGCCCGCTGCCCCAACATCGGGGAATGCTGGGAGCACAAGGCTGCGACGTTCATGATCCTGGGCGACGTGTGCACCCGGAACTGTGCCTATTGCGCGGTGGCCCACGGCGCCCCGACCGCCTTTGACCCGCTTGAACCGGTCCGGCTGGCCCAGGCGGTCGCCCAGATGGGTCTGACGCACGTGGTCATTACTTCGGTGGACCGGGACGATCTCCCCAACGGCGGGGCCGAGGCCTTCGCCGACTGCATCACCGAGATCAGGAAGCGACTCCCGGAGACCTCGATCGAGGTACTCATCCCCGACTTCAAAGGCTCGGAGGAAGCGCTCGGAATCGTGATGGACGCCAGTGCGGACATCCTGAATCACAACCTCGAAACCAGCGAGCGGCTTTACCGGCTGGCCCGACCAGGCGGGCGCTATGATCGCGCCCTCCGCCTGCTCGCCAACGCTCGGCGCATCAGCCCCGGCGCGCTTACCAAGTCTGGCGTGATCGTGGGCATGGGCGAGGAGTGGGACGAAATCGTGACCTGCATGGGCGATCTCCGACGGAGCGATGTCAACATCCTCACCATCGGCCAATATCTGCGGCCCTCGGAGAGCCACCTCCCGGTCGCGCGGTACTACAGCCCCGCCGAGTTCGCGGAACTCAAAGTGCTCGGAATGGCGATGGGCTTCCGCCATGTGCAGGCAAGCCCGCTCACCCGATCGTCGTATCACGCCTGGGATCAGGCCAAGCAGGCGCAGACCGCCGTCCCACCGTCCCACTGTTCCACCGGCGTCGTTTGATGGCCGCCCCCGCCAAGACCAAGAAGATCGACACGACCACCGCGGAGACGTACCGTAAGTACCTGCGACAGATGCTCCTCATCCGGCGGTTCGAGGAGAAAGCGGGCGAAGCCTACAGCCTCGGCAAGATCGGCGGCTTCTGCCATCTCTACATCGGCCAGGAAGCGGTCGCCGTGGGGACCCTGGCCAAACTGCGTCCCGGCGATCTCATCACCTGCTCCTACCGCGAGCATGGGCACGCCCTGACCCGGGGGATGTCGCCCCGCACCGTCATGGCGGAGCTCTTCGGTAAGGCCACCGGTTCCTCCAAAGGCAAGGGTGGCTCGATGCACCTCTTCGATGCCGGCCTGGGCTTCCTGGGGGGGCACGGCATCGTCGGCGGCCACATTCCGCTCACCACGGGCATGGCGTTCGCGGTCAAGTACCGAGGCGGCAGCGAGGTCGCGGTGTGTTATTTCGGCGAGGCGGCGGTCAATAACGGCGCCTTTCATGAAGCACTGAATATGGCGGGGCTGTGGAAGCTGCCGGCCATTTTCATCTGCGAAAACAACCGCTACGGCATGGGAACGGCGCTGGAGCGGGCGTCCGCCATCCACGATGTGTACGAGCGGGGCGCCGCGTACAACATGACGCGGTCGCAGTGCGACGGACAAGATGTGTTCGCGA
>JBGPJS010000110.1:0-9969 GCA_041485505.1 Gemmatimonadota bacterium
ACAGCTTGTTGAAAATGCTGACGTCGAAGCTCACCCGGATTTTCCCGGGCTGGAACGCGCCCACGGCCGAGGCCGCGTAGTTGGAGGCGATCAGGGTGATCACGTCGCCACCGAGCAGCGACTGCGACCCTACCGTGCCGCCGTCGTTCGAGGCCGAGCCGTTGGGTCCCACCCACGCGTTGTGGCTGTTGACCGTGACCGTCTTGGGCGGGGTGATCTTCACTTCACGGGTCTGGGTGTTGATCTCCGCCAGGAACGCGGCGGCGCGGAGTTGGCCGAACTGCGGTGGCTCGGGCGGGAGCACCGGGCCGGAGTTGAGGCTGTCACCGGTGCTGCATCCTGCCGCGGCGAGCGCGACGAGGGTGGCGAGAGCCGAGGTGGTGAGTCGACGGTGGTCGACTCGGCCCGAGGGACGGGCTCGCTGCATTGGGCCTCCATGAGGGTGGGAGTGGGAATGAGAAGCGCCGACAGTATCGGTCCCCCGCCTCACGATGAGGTGAGCGCCGAGTAACGGTCTTTCGGTGTTGGAGCGGATTTGTGTCGGCGGGTTGCGACGATTTCGTGACTCAATTGAGAAATTCGGGAGGAGCGGAAAGAGTTGTTGCGCAACGCCCTCAGGGAACCTGGGTGGCGCCTTCCTGAACGCTGGTCAGACTGCCGTAACTGAAGAATCCGGTCGCCGCGGTACCCAGGAGCGGGCCCAGCGCGGTCGCAATGGTGACGGCGCGGCCACTCGGCCCAATCACCTTAAACTGGATCGTCGCGATGGCGACAAGCCCACTGCCCATTCCGGGGCCCTGGGTGCCACTGAAAATCAGCTTGCCCTTGCTGAAGGCGTCAGTCGGGTCCACTTGACCGGTCCCGCTTCCGAAATTGAAGGAGTAGTAGCGGATCAGCAGGGGATCCCATTTCAGGGAGTCGACCCGCCAGCTCTGCAGTGCCTCGGGTCCCGGGGTCTGGGAGATGTCGGCGGAGAGATCGAGCGTGATGGTGAGACTTACCAGGCTATCGGCCGGGCTGATCGCCCCGAAGCTGCTGCTCCAGGTGAAGGGCAAGCCGCCGCCGCTCGGGGCCACGCTCGCGGTGGTGGTGGCAAATCCGGTC
Organism: Gemmatimonadota bacterium; assembly: GCA_041485505.1. GTDB lineage: Bacteria > Gemmatimonadota > Gemmatimonadetes > Gemmatimonadales > GWC2-71-9 > JBDUEA01. The sequence continues at coordinate 1,105 of JBGPJS010000110.1, forward strand.
GCGCCCTGGTTATCCGTCACCGTGAGCGAGACGGTGTAGAAGCCGGCCGCGGCGTAGCTGTGGCTCGGGCTGGGCCCGCTGCCGGTGAGGTTGTCACCGAAGTCCCAGCTATACGCCGTGATGCTGCCATCGGGATCGGACGAGCCGGTGCCGTCGAACCCGATGGCGGTTCCTGCCGTCCCGGTGTAGGGCCCTCCAGCGCGGGCCACCGGACTCTGGTTGCCCCCGCCGCCGCCGGTTAGGGTGGCAGTTGTACTGGCGGTGTTCGAGGCCCCGAGGGGGTCGGTCACTGTCAGCGTGACGGTGTAGGTGCCGGCCGCCGCGTAGATGTGGGATGGAGTCGCGCCGGTGCCGTGGGCGCTCCCATCCCCGAAATTCCAGTCGTAGGTCAGGGCGGCGCCCTCCGGATCGGAGGAGGCGCTTCCGTTCAGACTCACGGGGCTCCCCGCCGAGCCGGTATACGGGCCGCCGGGCAGCGACAGCGGAGGCTGATTGGTACCACCGCCAGACCCTGTAAAGGTTCCCTCGACCCGACGAATCAGCGGAACCACGTCCACCCCGAGGGTGTCGGCCACGCTGACGAATGTCGTGGCGGTGGTCGTGGAGGCTCCAGAGGTGCCGACGGAGGTGAACCAGAAGCGAATGAACTTCGCTTGATTCGTGACACCGGACCCAGTCACGTAAGCGAGCCAATCGATGACCCCAGGCCGTCTCAAGTTGAAGGTGGGCTGCCAGGGCGGAAGGGTCGAAGCACTGTCGTAGCGGACCACGGACGGATCGTAGTCCAACTCTGCCTGAGCGGTGTTAAGGTGGATCGCCGGGTTGTTCGAAAGGTCGAGGCTGATGTCGAGCGCCACCTTCTGACCCTGGGAGGCGGAAGCCGGGGACCAAGCGCTGGTCCAGACCAGCGGACGGTTGGGGTCATCCGGATTTCGCAAGCAGGTCGGAGCAAAGGCGGCGGTCAGATCGTCGAGCGGGGCCACCGTAAGATCGATGGAAGCCGGGCCCGCAAGCTGGCAGTGGCCGGCGAGGCCGCTCAACGCGACGGTATAGCTGCCGGGGCGCAGGGCGTCGAACACCTGGACTTGGGGCTGGCCGGATGAGGCCACGGGCACGTTGCGGAGATAGGCACGAACCGAATCGGGAAGGGATCCATCCGCGGCGATCCCACTCACATCCAGGTCGAAGCCGTCAGGATCCAGACTGTCGCCGAGGGTGGCGACGCTGACAGTGAGGCGACCGCGGGTCGGGTCGCGGCAATCGACGACGAAGCCAAGGGTGTCCCGGGTATTCAGTCCCTGGTCGGTCAGGGTCACCGTTCGCACGGTGTCGGCGCCGGGTTGGGTGTCCCCCGGCTTGGGGTTGGAATGGCAGTAGGGAGCAATGCCACGCAGGATGCCGAGGTAGGTTCCGTTGGGGAGTGGGCTCAGCAGTCGGTTGTCGCTGGGCTGGACGTTCAAGACCGCCGTGTCAGGATCGCCCATTCGCATGAGGAGGAGCGAGTACCCATCGGGGTCAGTGACGGCGGTACCGGGGGTCGCGATGACGCGAATTCCCGGGGCGGGCGGTGTCAGCACACCCGCGACCAGCCCCGGGGGCGACAGCTGTCCGGTCGTGCCGACGGCCAGGAGGCGGTAGCCGTAGAACGTCTCGGGATCGACACTCGTGTCGAGGTAATCAGTGGTCGTCCCGGATGCGATCTGGGCCAGGGGCTGAAAATCCCCCGCCAGGTTGGCGCGGCGCTCCAGGCGATAGCCCACCGCTCCTGCCACCCGTTCCCATTTAAGCGCCACCGCATGGATCCCCAGGGGAGTGGCGAGGAGCGAGTCGGGGCCGTGCGACAGCCCGTTGGGGGCGAGACTGTCTCCCAGGCTGGTGCAGCCGAGCGCGGCGGCCAGCGCTGCCGCGAAAAGGCGGCCGGGCCGGTACGGCCTAGAAGTCATAGCTCAGACTGGTGGCGATGGTGAGCCCGGGATTGTAGCGGCTGATCACCCGCTTGCTGCCGGAGTCCTCCGCGATCACCACCGGACTCCGGGTAATGTTCCGCCCCGAGACCGCCAGCTTGAGTTTCATCCCGAGGGCGACCTTCACCTTGGCATCCAGGACTCCCCGTCCCAGCTCGACCCAGTTCGGATTGGGCAGCGAGGCGCCGGCCTCCTTGCGGAGGAACGAGTAGAGGTTGATCCGATGGGCCACGAAGTTGTAGAGGACGCTGAAGCTGACTTTGGAGTCGGTCGGCTCGTAGTTCAGGGAGGTGTTGATGGCGTAAGGTGACTGGCCGACAAATTGTGTGGGCAAGACGTCAGCGGTCAGGAACTCGATGTGCGACTTGACCAGGGTCAGGTTGGCGCCCACGGCTAGCCGACCCAGAAATCCCGGCAGGAAGTCGAGGGCGCGCCGAGCCTCGAACTCCAGTCCGTTGAGTGTGGCGTGAGCGCCGTTGGCGACGGTGCACTCGGCGTCAGCCGATTGGATGGAGCCCGGATCGCGGATTTCGACGATTGGCCGCTTGAAATACTTGAAGAATCCGCTGACCGCGAGGAGTTCACCCGGGCGGGGATAGAACTCCCAGCGCACATCGGTGTTGGTGATCAGGCTTTCGGTCAAGCTGGTATCTCCCACCTCGCCGCATTCTCCGAGGCCACCGCTGGAAGGGTAGCGCCCGGGAGAGATTTCCCGGCTGTCGGGCCGGGCCAGGGTGCGGGATGCGGCCAGTCGGATCTGCATCCGGTCGGTGAGGCTGAGGGTGAGATTCCCCGAGGGGAGCGGGTCACGCGCGTCCTTGGGGATGATGGTGCCTTTGGTCAGGAAGTCTCCCTGCGGATCATCGGCCCCTGGGTGCAGCCTCAAATGCCACCGTTCCAGCCGGACGCCGGTCACCAGCCGGGCCCATCGGGTGATGGGGAGGTCGAACATCCCATACGCCGCCCCGACATTGTCGAACGCGTCGTACGGGTTGTTATGGCTGTCCGCGTTATTGTAAATGCCGTCCCAGTAGGTCCCGAACATTTCCGGCGCCAGGGCCTGGTCGGGCAACAGGGAACCGATGATCTGTCCGATGGCCCTCGACTCCGGGGTGGAGGGATTGAGCGGATTGATCAAGACGTCGGCTCCCCGGTAGGACCGGGTCTTGGCCCGGTAGTAACCGCCGAACTTGAGTTCGGCATCGCCGGAACGCCGGAAGTGAAGTGGAAAGGACCAATCCAGCTGGCCGCTCCGGGTCAGGTCACGCAGATCGCGCTGGTAGCGGTTGGCGCTCACCGAAGTCGAGGTATTCCCGACGTCGATGTCGGTCCTGTAGAGGGCGGTATGATTGTCGGGGTCGTTGATCCGGGCCCGGCCGATAGTCGCCTTCCAGCTCAGGGTGGAACCAAGCAGCCCCTTGAGGTAGTGCTCTCCCGTCAACTGGGTCTGCCAGAGGTAACGCTCGATGTAGCGCTGGCTATAGGATTGGGTAAAGATGTTGCAATCGAAACAGACTCCGCCCCCCGACTTGGTGGTCTCTTCGGAGGAGCGAGTGTAGAGATTCTTCCACCCGAACTTGTGGGCCCCGCCGGCCTTGACGCTCAAGTTGAGGATACCCCCCCAATCCACGGCCGCCGTGCCCTCCTGCCCCAGGTAGCCCCCGTTGTAGAGCCGGTCGGGCGTGTAGGTCACCTTCTGGCCATAGGTCCCCGACGCGATGAAGCCAAATCCTCCCGATCCCGATTGCCACTGATCACCGTAAGTGAGACTGCCGCCTTGTCCCGGCCCGACCGAGCGCGCAGAGGGGCTCCACATGTTGTACTTGAAGGCCTGGAGGATCCGGGCGCTCTGCAACGGTGTTACCTGGACAAAAGGAATCGCCGGTGACTGCCGGCGCCCCTGATCGAGGCCGAGATAGTCGGCACCGTGCTGAGGGGCCACTTGGAGATCACGGAACGACGACTGGTCGTTGTAGGTCGAGGAAAAGGTGAGCTGGAGCAGTCGATTTTCCGGAAAGTCCTTGGTGGTCAGCTCCACCGAGCCGCCGGCGAAGTCGCCCGGTTTGTCCGGGGTCGCGGTCTTGGACGCGACGACCGATTCGATGAGGGCGGAGGGAAACAGGTCCAGCGGGGCGATCTTCTTCTCGACCACCGGATTCGGCATCTCCGCCCCATTGAGGAGCGCGTTACTGTAGCGCTCGCCGAGGCCGCGGACCACCAGAAACCTCCCCCCGATCAACGTCACCCCAGTCACGCGCTTGACCGCATCACCCGCGTTGGCGTCGGGTGAGCGGGCGATGGCTTGGGCGCTGATGCCGTCACTGACCGCCGGGGCTGCCTGCTGCAGGGCCAGCAGCCCGGCGTCGTTGGAGCTTTTCACCGGCACCTCGGCCTGGACCTCGATCTCGGCGATTTCCACTGGTGAAGAAACCAGCGCGAAACTGACCACCGCCGCCTGACCCTCGACCACCCGGATACTGTCGACCTGCGCCGGCTTGAAGCCGATCATCGCAGCGCGAACGGAATAGAGACCCACCGCCAGCGGAGGGGTCCGGAAACGGCCGTCGAGATCGGTTTCGACACCGCCCACCTGTCCCAGGATCTGTACCCGGGCGGCCGGCAGCGGACGGCCGGTACTGCGGTCCACCACCCGTCCCGTTACCCGTCCTTGGGGGGTGCCCTGTGCCCCGGCCGGGAAGATCGGAAGGGTGGCGGCGAGCAGGCCCAATCCAATAAGGACAGAGCGTTGGTTCAGCCGATGACGGGGGAGCCGTGAGGGCATGGCGAAGGCCTGCGGTCCGAGTGTGGGGGGGCTTGCCGGCCTGGCACTGTGACAGCGACCCAGTCTAGGGGCGCGCTACCGCGCCCGGAGCACAGCGCCGTCACGATCTCGTCACGCGGTTTGATACCGGTCAGGACGGGCTCGGTGCCCCGCCCATGGTGGACACGGTGGCCGGCGCGGCGGCCGGCCGGGTGGAGCCCGCGGGCCATTCGCCATGGAGAAAGGCGTCCGCGGCCGCAAAGAACCGACCGTGGTCGTCGATCCAGGGAAACAGCATCGGAGTGGGCAGCAGGAGCCGGCGCGCGTTGGGCAGCGTGCGGGCCCAGGTGTCCACGGCCTCGAGGGTATAGGGATCCGCGTCGCCCTGGATGATGAGCGCCGGCATCGTCAGGCCTCGGAGTGAATCCTGGATGTTGAGGCCGCCCGCACTACGGTACAGCAGTCGGTAGGTCCGCTCCCCCTCGCGCAGCGCTCGGTCCGGGGCGTCGCAGATTCCCGGGGCGAGCCGGCGGATGAGCGCGGGGTCGGTGACCTCGATCGGGACAAACCGGAATCCCCAATACCGCTCGCAGAACCGTTTCGGCGCCACTGTGTCCTCACCCGCCGCGCGCGCGCGGCTATATCGATTGGTCGCGGCGGTATCGTTGGGAAGTGTGGCGGCGTCAAAGAGGAAGTGGGTGCGGGGATAGGTCGGGCTCACCAGCAGCAGGCGCTGGACCCGCTCGGGGTGCTCCCGGGCGTAGAAGGCCGCCAACTCGGCGCCCCAGTGGTGGGCTAGAAGATTGATTCGAGAGAGGTGGAAAAATGCCCGAACCGAGTCCAGGTCGGCCACATCATTGGCCATCGTGAAGAGGAGCGTGTCCTCTACGATATCCGACCGGCCCCGTCCTCGCTGATCGTAGTAGATCAGGGTGCGGCCCGGCTCGAGGGGAAGCAGGTTCTGCACCAGGTAGTTCATCTGCAGTCCGGGACCGCCATGCAAAACGACGATCGTATCGGCGCCGGTGCCGTACACTCGATAGAAGACACGGACGTGCTCAGCCACCGGGATGAAGCCCTCCACCGACGGAGGCCGGGGCGGATAGGTGCAGGTGGCCGCGAGCAGCACCAGGGCCAGCCACCTCAAGTGGTGCAGGGACGGGAGACCGATCATGACAGCCTCGTGGGTGGCAAGGGTCCGGGGGAATCAAAGTCCCGCCGACCGGTCACAGCGCCGAGAACGGAGGATCACAGTCAGGTAAAGCCCATTGTCACGATTGGTCCTCATTTCCACCGGTTTCCACCGAATGTGGATGCTTCTGCCGCTCCGCGCCCCCTTGGTACCTGAGAGCCGGTGCGCCGATACCTTCCCGTGACGGGAGTGCCTTAGACTGGTCGGTCTCGACCCTGATAAGCACCTTCTCACCGCCTCACCCGCCGCCCGGAGCCGGATGATGACAATGATTCTGACCACGACGGACGAGGTGCCCGGACGGGAACACCTCGAGAGCCTGGGGCTGGTGAGCGCACGGGTGGTGATCGGCCTCGATGCGCAGCGTGAAGGACTGCTGGCCGGACTCGGAGAGGGTGATCTCGGAATGGGGACGGCGCGAGGGCGACTGGAAGAGCTTCAGCGGGTGCTGATGACCGAGCTCTCGTTTGGGGGCGAACAGCTGGCCGCGGACGCGGTGACCGGCATCCGGGTGGACTTCGAGGCCATCCCGACCCGCTCCGGGGCGTCGGTCCTCGCGTCGGCCCTCGGGACCGGGGTCAGACTGGCTCCGGCGAAACCACAGCTCGAGCGGCCCTCTGGACCGGCGACTCTCAGCACCGAATTCCTCGGACGTCTGGCGGCCTTGCGGCACTACGCCGACGAGACCATCGCCGGACGGGTGGAGAAACAAAGCCTGTGGAATCGCCCCGGCGAGTGGGTCCGCTCAGTAGTGGAGCAAGGGTCTGATCTGGTTGGGCGCTTCAAGGAATACGTCCGCGGTCACGCGACCCCGGGCGGACGGCGACTGCTGGCCGAACTGCTTCTGCTGGATCCCACACCGGAGTCTCTCGAGGAAATCGCCGGGTTCGCGGAAGACGCGGCTAACGAGCCGATCCGGGGAGCCCTCCTGCGCGAGCTCTGCGGGCACTGGCCCCGGGTGGCGCCCCGACTGGGACTCTGGATCCGTCGTGGTGGCAGGATGAGGGACATGGCGCTGTGCGTCCTGGATGACGGATCCCGGGCCGTCGTCCGGCTGGCCGATCGAGAACCCCTGGAGAGTCTGCTCGGGGTCGTAGGGGATACCCATTGGGGGGAGTCGGAGGTCTCCGCCCAGCGGTCCTGGGATTGCACCTGTGGTCTGCGCGGCATTCCGGCTGGGCTGGAGCGGTGTCCTCAATGCGGCCTGCTGACTCGCGGGGCCGCCAGTATCCTCGAGCGGCATCCGGGCCAGCCCGCACGCATCGCCGAGCTGCTCCGTTGGGAGGTCGGACTCTTGGAGTTCCTGGCCTGGGATCCCACGTCGGGGAGGCCGGCGCCCGCGGGGTCTCTCACATTGCCCCCGCGCTCGGTCGGCCGCAGGAGCGGGAGCCGGCCCCGGCTTTCGGTGAGCCTGGAGCGATAAGCGGGCGCCGAAACAGCTCTTCAGACCGCCCGCGCTTCAGGTGCAGGCGTAATCTCAAGTCCCGAGTCAGCCTACGCTTCCGCGGACCGGCTGAGGGCGGCGTGACGATCGAGGTGGCGGGTGCGCAGGCCCACCCAATTGCCGCGGCGGGGGCTGCCGCCCCGGAACTCAAAGTGGGTTGGTTGCAGTATTCGATCGGTGAACTGCGCGTCGCGGCCCTCTCGGACAATACGGGTGCCTTTGACGAGACCGGCAACAGCTGCGGCGGTATACCAGCGTCCGAGAGCGAGGGCGGGATAGTCCTCTGCCCATGCTGGCTTCAACTGGACTTGGCGGAGCATGAAGACTCCAAGAGGCGGTGCGCAAAAGCCTAGCCCTGGGGTCAACAATGCACCGTGAGGGCAGGATGAAGATAGGGCCACAGGGGCGGAACTCGAGAGGATAGTCGTGTAACGGGCGCAAAAGGATGGAGGCCGCTCAGTGCGGGGGGCTGCACCGGGCGACGGCCAATCAGGGGATCCTAAGAGATTGCCAGCCAGACGGCTAGCAGAGAGGGAATCGGTGGCCGACGTTGGAGAGGGGCGCCACGGCCCCGCGGTTTAAGTCTGGCTAACTCTTGATTCATCCGGGCTGATCGGCGAATATCTGAACCCACAATTCAGCAGCCTGACGGCTCGCCGCTGGAACCCACAACTCCGACAGGCGTGGCCCTTTGTCCCTGTCTCCGCCCGTGAAGATCCTGCCCGAGCATCTCCTCTCCCGTCCTGCGGAGGAGGTCGCCCGACTGCTGGCGCTCGCCTGCCTGGGGCAGGCCGCCGGAGCCCGTGACCGCCTCGGCGATCCCGAAGACTCCGACGCCCTGCACGACTTTCGGGTGGGGCTTCGGCGGTTGCGGAGCTGCCTGCGCTCCTTTGAGCCGCAGCTTGCGCACAGCACGGGCGGGCGTCTCCGCCGCCGGCTCAAGGATCTGGCCGAAGCCACCGGGGAAAGCCGCGATCTCGAAGTCCACCGGGCCTGGGTGCTGGAGCAGGAACGGGGACTGAGCCCGTGGCAGCGCTCGGGCGTTTCGTGGTTGCTGGCGCGGATGGACCGACGGAAGCGACGGGCGGACGCGCGCCTGGCACGTCACGTCGCGGATGAGTTCTCGAGCCTGCAGACCAAACTCGCGAAACGGCTCTCGGTGTATCCGGTGGCGGTCTCGCTGGACGAGACCCGGAAGCCGGCGGCCGCCGGGGCCGTGGTCTCCGGTGTTCTGGAAGAGTTGACCGGTCAGCTGGAAGGCCATCTGGCCGCCGTCCACTCCATCACCGATCAGACCGAGGCTCACGCGGCCCGGATCGCGACCAAGCGGCTGCGTTACCTCCTCGAGCCCTTTGTCGACGAGCTGCCCGGTGCCGAGCCGCTGGTCGAACACCTCAAAGCCCTCCAGGATCTGCTTGGAGACCTGCACGACGCCCAGGTGTTCGCCAGCGAGCTGCGAGAGGCGCTGGACGCGGCGTCGGTCCAGCTGGCGCACTGGCTCTCG
>JBGPJS010000111.1:0-9952 GCA_041485505.1 Gemmatimonadota bacterium
CGAGGCGGGAGCAGCGGGACGACGGTCTCCCGCCTCGTCCGCCGCTCCCGCCGCTCCCGCCGCTACCGCCTCTCCCACCGCCCCTACCGTCCTCTTCCTCGGCACCAGTCTCACCGCCGGGCTCGGGGTCGATCCCGACTCGGCCTTTCCGACGCTCATTCAACGGAAGCTCGACTCGGCCGGGTTCAGCTATCGGGTGGTGAACGCCGGGGTGAGCGGGGAGACCTCCGCCGGCGCCCTCCGCCGCACCGATTGGCTGTTCCGTCAGCCGCCCGCGGTGCTGATCATCGAGACCGGTGCTAACGACGGCCTCCGGGGCCAGGAGCCCGATTCCCTCCGGGCCAATCTGCAGGCGATCATCGACCGGGCGCGGAAGCTCTCGCCGGCCCCGCGGATCATTCTCGCCGGCATGGAGGCGCTACCCAACCTCGGCGCCGACTACGCTCGGCAGTTCCGATCGATCTATCCTTCAGTGGCGCGGAAGAACGGCGTCGCGCTGATCCCCTTCCTGTTGGCCGGTGTTGCGGGGATCGATTCGCTCAATCAGAATGACGGGATTCATCCCAATCCTACCGGCGAGAGGATCGTGGCGGAAAATGTGTGGGCAGTCTTGAGAAGAATTCTGGGGACTGAGGACTGAGACTGGATGAAAATCTCGGCCATCTTCATACTCGTGCTGGCGATGCTTGCGGGCTGCAAGCACGACGCCTCGGGACCGGCTGGCCCATTTCGCAGCTACCGCATGGGTTTCTCCGCGTTTCCTCCGCGGCTGGATACCACCATTTTCATTCCTACGCTGACGCTTGCCAACCAGCATTCGGACGCCGGGCTCATCCAGCTCTCGATTCCCTGGACCGTTCTGCTGAGCGGCATCCCGGCGGATTCGGAAGTGCGAATCGTCCGGCTGCCGCTGGCCAACTACTATCGCGGCAGCAACCATGCGGTCATCGTGGCCCTCGACGTGACGAACGGCCTCGATCGCAGCGCCGAGGACCCGGCACTGGTCGCCGCGGGACGCAGCATTACCGAAACTGCTATCCAGCGGATGTATCGGGAATACGTCAGTGCGGTCGACACCATCCTCCACCCCGACTACCTCAGCCTCGCCGCTGAGGTGAACCTGATTCGGCTCTCGGCGCCGGCCCCGGTCTATGCGGCCGTGGTTGCGATGACCAACGCGGCGGCGGCCGAACAGCAGACGCTCGGCACCAGCTCCAGGCTGCTGGTCAGCGTGCAGGTGGAAGTGGCGTGGGGGCGCCTGCAAGGGGGCACAACCTACGTGGGGATCGCGCAGGACCGGACCGACTTCCCGTTCCTCGAAGCGCTGGGCCTCTCCTCCTATCCGTACCTGGGTGGCTTCGCCCAGCCGGAGGATGTCCCGCTGGACTACTACAGCCGGCTGGTGGCGGGGCAACTACTCCCCCTGCTGGTCCTCGAGAGTGGCTGGCCGTCGGTCTCCGTGGCTGGGGTTACCAGCTCCCCGGCGGTACAGGTGCGATACATTCGGCAACAGGCTCTGCTGCTCAGCCAGGCCCACGCTGCGGCGGTTTTTCAAATCACCTTTACCGATCTGGACTTGGTGGCCAACCCGCCGCCGCCGGGCTCCGGACTTCCGCTTTTTGCCTACAACGGCCTCGTGGACACGGCCTTGATTCCCAAGCCCGCGCTGGCGCCGTGGGACAGCGTGCTCGCGTTGCCGTACCGGCCATGACCGTCAAACTCCTCGCCTTTGCCGCCTCGCTGCGGAAAGACTCCTGGAACCGAAAGCTGGTTCGCCTCGCGGTCGACGCGGCGCGGAAAGCCGGAGCGGAAGTGGATCTTGCCGACTTCCACCAGTTCGATATGCCGCTCTATGACGGCGATATCCAGCAGAGCGCCGGCATTCCGACCGGCGCCCAGGAGCTGATTCACCGGATTGAAGCGGTCGATGGGGTCATGATTTCCTCACCCGAGTACAACTTCTCCCTGCCCGGCACCCTCAAGAACGCGATCGACTGGGTCTCCCGCGCGAGGCCGATGCCGCTCAGGGGCAAGAGCGGGTTGCTGCTGGGTGCCTCCACCGCACAGGTCGGTGCCATCCGGGGCCTCTGGCAGCTGCGGATCCCCCTCGAAGGCCTCGGCGTCTTCGTGTATCCCGATATGTATACGCTGCCCTGGGCGGACAAGCAGTTCGACGAGAATGGTGGGTTGAAAGAGGGGGACCGCGCGGAACGTCTGGTGAAGACGGTGACGGAGTACGTCGGATTTGCGGGGAGATTGAGGGGTGAGGGCAAGAAATGACTACCAGCTCCCGCATGTGAGCCGGTTGGCGTTGACCGCCGGATCAAACTTCCAGAACCGGTCGAGGCTTATTCCACCTGAAGGTGCCGTAGAGCACCGCGGCGAACAAAACACCGACCCCGATCCACCACCATTGCAGCAGGCGTGGTCTCCGCAAGGGGATCCGTATCATCGGGTCCCCGATCAGCGTAAAGGCGGCCCACTGGCTGGCCGGGTCGCCGCGGCGCATGGCGGCCAGCTTCGCCGCCCGCAGCGCATCGCCCGCGGTAAGCCCGTCCGCGAGGCCGCGGTAAAGCCCTTCCACCAGCTCTCGGGTGCCGCGATCGCCGATCGGCCATTCGGTCGCCACCACCGCGCGTGCCCCGGCCTGAAGCAGCGGCGCAGTCAGCCCCTGGATCCCCTCCCCGCCGATGAGGACCCCTCCGGCCGTCCGGCAGGCGGAAAGCACCACCAGATCCGCGTCAAGGTTGAGACCGGCCAGGTCGGCGGGACCCACGAAGCCGTCCTCGCCGCCGCCCGGTGCCAGGGCCAGCGCGGTACGGGCCGCAGTGCGCTCATCCACCAGGGCGTGGGTGGCGAAGTGGAGCACCCGGTAGGCGCCGAGGTCCGCCTGCTTGAGGAAGGCCTCGCTGGCCCCTTCCCGGAGCCGGACCTCGGCGCGAGGGGCGTAGCGCGCCACGGAGCGTGCCTCGTCGGCCGATGAGGCGAGCCGAGTGAGCCCGCCATTCTCGTCGAATGCGGAGCGATAGACTCGGGCGTCGCTGCCGGGCTCGGCTTCCCGCTCGAACTTGGGGTCCCCGAAGGCCAGGAGAGTCACCGGCCGATGGTCGGCTGGCCGACGCCAGAGGTTGAGCGCGATGGTGGCGGAGGGGGCCAAAGTCACGGCGAAGCGCTCCAGCACCACGCGTCCATCTCCCAACATCAGCGCCTCGAACGGGAGGCGGTGGAGCACGCCATCCGGTACGATCACCAGTCGTTCGATCGTGGGCGGCAGATCGGCCACCGCGGCGCCGAGCAAGAAGCTGCCCAGTCGCTTCGCCAACTCACTTACTGGAGCGTCCGACTGGAGCAGCGCCACGAATCGTTCCACCTGCCGATCGAGCGAATCGATGCCGGGGAGGGGATAGCTTCGAAGGCCGGCTCGGGTGATGACGAACAGTGTCGTCGCGAGATGGGGCGCTCCCCCGACGTACTCGAGCAACGCGGTCCGCTCATCCGGTAGCGTGCTCGACACCTGCTCGGCGCTCGGCCGCGCCGGCGAGCTGCGCATGGTACCGATGGAGGAGTCCAGTCCACTGGAGCCGCCCCGGAGGACGTCAAGCCGGACCATCCGATCCAGGAGCTCACGAGCCCGTCGCCGCTCGGCCAGCTCGAAGGCGGGCCCTCCCCGGCCCGATGCCGCCAAGGCCCCGATCACCGCCTCGACACTGCGGTTGGGATCCAGGTCGTCTTCTCGCAAGTCGAAGACATGGAGCCGCAGCGTGGGGTCATCCAACGAAGCCCGCCACGCTTCGAGCGAATCGGTGGCCCCGAGGAGCATGGCCTCGGCGCGATCGAGTCGCCCCTGGCGGGCGTAGACCTCCGCGAGCTTGGTCTCCGCCGAGTATCGTTGGCTTTCCTGATTCGAATGCAGAGTTCCCAAATCTCGCTGGAGGGAACGCTCGGCGGTCAGGAGATCGCCCCGCTCCAGGGCGAAGGTGCCATAGTAGTACTCGAGCGACTGGTCCCAGCCGTGCATCTGGTGTTCGCGGACGATGGCCCGGGCTTGGTCCAGTTCGTGTTCGGCGGTCCCCCAGTCCCGGTCTTTGAGCGCCAGGACCGCCAGGTGCTGCAGATTCTCGATGGCGCCGTCGGGGCTAAACCGGCTGAATCGCGCGAGGGCGTCCTGGAAGGCCGCCTTGGCCGCGGCGGTATCGCCCAGCGTCTGAGCGATGGCGCCCTGATGTCCTCGAAGGCTGGCGAGTCCCCAGTCATCCCCCTGACTGGCAAAGAGCGACTCGGCCTCGGTCGCGGTGGTCCGCGCCGCGGTTCCGTCTCCTTCGAGGAGGGCGATGATACTCAGGTTGAGCAGCGACCACGCGACGGCGGACTGGTTTTCCGAGGCGCGGCCTTCCCGGACCGAGGTCTCGAAGTCCCGACGGGCCTCGCCGTACAGGCCCAGTCCGGTGAGCATATAGCCACGCCACTGCGACACCGCCGCGAGGTCGCCACGACTATGCACCCGGGCGTACTGGGCCAGAACGCGAGCTGCCAGTGCCACCGCGGAATCGACGGCCCCCTGGCGCGCCAGGTCTCTCGCCTTGATCGCGAGGCAGGTCGCTTGCAGGTTCGGGTCTCCACCCTGGCCGGCCAGGTCAGCACCGGTGGTGGCCTCCGGTCCGGCTTCCGGGCGGTTCGCCGCCCCAAGCAGGAGTGCCCTCATGCAATGCCACTCGGCGAGGAGTTGGGGGTCCGTCGCGGGAATGAATTTCCGGCTCTGATCGGTGAATGAGAGGGCCGCGATCGGCCCCACGATACGCATCTGAGTGGTGGCGCGCCCGAGCAGGGCCTCGACCTGCGCCGCCGGATCGGCTGGATCCCGAGCGTCAAGCCCCGCCTGCGCAAAGAGCGAGTCGGCTCGTGCATTGTCTCCACGCCCCCTGGCCGAAATGGCCAGGCCGAGTCTGGCCCAGGCCGTGGAGCGATCCCGCTGGCCGCCGGGTCGGGCCAGCAGGCGGGAGTACAGTCGGATAGCGTCATCGTATCGATAGGAGAGCCGAGCGATCGTGGCCAATCCGAGCAGCGCGGCGGTGTCGGTCGAGTCGTCCTTCAGCCGAGCGGTCCAGCGGGCCCCGAGCGCCGCGGCACTGTCGCCTTCAACCGCGCGGGTCGCCGCCCGCACGATTTTTCGGGGGTCCTCCAATGGCCCGGAGTGTAGGATCGACAGAATCGCTACGAGGTGAGTGAACCCGGCGCGGGGCCGAAACGGCAAGACGGTCATCGTGCGAAGACCTGGCTCGGATCCCGGAATGATTTGAACTCCAGGGCGTTTCCCGACGGATCGAGGAAGAACATCGTGGCTTGCTCTCCCACCTGGCCCTGGAAGCGGATGCCGGGGTCGATGATGAACTGGACCTGCCGGGCCTTCAATCGGCTGGCCAGCGATTCCCACTGACTCCACTCGAGGATCACTCCGAAGTGTCGGACGGGCACCTCATGTCCGTCGACCCGATTGGCCGCGGTTCTGCCCAACTCCGCCGCCGCAAGATGCGCCACGATCTGATGGCCGTAGAAGTCGAAATCCACCCAGCGATCCGAACTCCGTCCCTCGGCGCAGCCCAGGAGGTCGCCGTAGAAGGCGCGGGCCGCCGCGAGGTCATGCACCGGGAAGGCGAGGTGGAAAGGTGGTGAGGAGGGCATCCGATCCGGCCTTCGGGCAAGTGAGGAGTCAGGATTCGGGATTCAGGAGTAAGGAGTAAGGAGTAAGGAGTAGTGAACGATGAGTAAAGAGGCGGCCCCTCTCGACCCTTTCCTTCTTTCTCCTGACTCCTGACTCCCGACTCCTGACTTCTAGTGGTCGAAGATCACCATGCCACCCTCGCCATCGCTGATCACCCCGATACCAGTGTTCGAGTTGCCATAGGACCAGGCGCCCCCACCGTACGACTCGCCGGCGCCGGCGCCGGATCCCTTCCAAAGCCCTCCACGATTTCGGGCGGCCTGTTCCGCGAGCATTTTCAGATTGAACATGGGTGGGCCGCCTTCGTAGCCCCCGTACCCCTGCGCGTCCACCCAGTAGCGGCCCGGGAGCACTACGCCGGTTATCTGCTGCAGGCCCATCACGTCCAACTGGTGCAGTTCCCGTCCGTTGATGAATACGTTGGTGTTCCCGTTCGAGGCGTCGGCCCTGAGTGGTCCGCCCAGATTGAGTCCCGCAAGCGTGAATCCGAGGGTGGGTCCGCCTTCCTTGCCCCAGGCGCCCGTCATGTTGTCGTACCAGTAGCGCCCGCTGGCAATGGCGGTGCCCAATCGCTGCTGGAGCACCCGCAGGGTATCGTCGGGAATCCGAACTTGATTGATCACCACCGCGCGTGGCGATGGGATCTGGGCCGTGGCCTCCATCGTGGTCATAACGCTCCCCGAGATCATGAGTCCGCCGGCCAACAGCATTGTGGTTTGAAATCCACGACTATGAGACATGCGAATCCTCGGTCGATTGTGGTCCTTCATTGCTTCGGCTGTGATTGCTCCCTGAGTAACGCGCCCGCGGGGCGAAGATTCTCACTCCGCGGGCGCTCCCTCCTGATCGGTTCACTCCTCCCCTCAAGGGGCGGGCACGCCCACCGGCCGGCTGCTCGAGAGTACGCCAGGCCCGGCACCCAACTCTCCATTCTTTCCGTCTCCCCAGCACGAGACATAGCCGAGGCTATTGAGGGCGCAGACATGATTGAACCCGGCGCTGATCTTCGAGAACGAGTTGCTATGGTACACGGCGGTCGGCGACCCCTGGTTCATC
The DNA here is from genome assembly GCA_041485505.1 of Gemmatimonadota bacterium. Lineage (GTDB taxonomy): Bacteria > Gemmatimonadota > Gemmatimonadetes > Gemmatimonadales > GWC2-71-9 > JBDUEA01. Next base: position 6,776 of record JBGPJS010000111.1, read on the forward strand.
ATTTGCCCGTTGCCGATTTCTCCGCTGGTCCCATGACCCCAGCAGAAGGCGTCCGGCGGCGGCGGCAAAGCGACAAACGACAAGCCATCGAAGGTCACGCAAACCGTCTGCATCCCTGCGCTGATCGATTTCGGCAGGTAGGGGAGCGGCACCGGATTGAATGGCTCTCTCTCGAACGAATGGGTCGAGCCGTTCCCCAACTCGGAGGAACTGTTGTCGCCCCAGCAGAAGGCGCCGGAAGGGGCGTTGCCGACTTCGCACACCGGCGCGCTCAGGGCCCCGTTGCCGAAACCGGTGGAGACCAGCGACGCCATCGTCGTGTTCACCACCCGCATGGGTGTGTGAGTGAAGTTCGGGATGTTGTTGTTGATGCCGAGTTGGCCGCCGGCGTTCTGGCCCCAGCAGAAGAGCCCGTTGGTGGTAGTGACACCACAGGTGAAATCCTCGCCGGCGGAGACGGCGAGAAAACGCTCTCCGTTCGGCGGCTGCACCGGGGTGGGGGTGGCGGTGGTGCTCTGGAATCCCACGGTGGTGCCGAGGGCACCATCGCTGTTATCGCCCCAGCATTCGACGTGCTGGTCGATGGCAACCGCGCAGGTGTGGGCGGTGCCGGCGCTCACCTGCGTGAAGCGGGTGCTGGTCTGGATCGCGACTGGAACCGCGGATGAGGACCCAACGCCCCCGTTGCCGAGTTGCCCGGACGATCCGTCTCCCCAGCAGAGGACCTGGTTGCCGGTGGTCACACCGCACGCGTGTCCAACCCCCGCGCTCACCTGGGCATAGGTGTGTCCGTCGTTCAGCAGTTGCGGTTTGGAGCCGTACGCCGTGCCATTGAGGATCCCCCAGCAGGCCATCGCATTGTCGGAGCCCCGAATGCCGCAGCTGAACCCGTTCCCCGCGCTCACGTCGGTCCAGTTGAAGTGCCACGCGAGCACCTTGATGACTGTCGCGGTCAAGCCCACGAGCCAGGGATATCGCGTGGTGGCGATGAGGGTGATCTGCCCAGAGCCCGTTGCGCTCAGCCTGCCGACCGAGTCCGCCATTCCCCGGGAGGGGTCCATGCTGGAGTAGAGCACCTTCGCCCCCGGAATCAGCTTTCCGTTGTTGTCGTACACCGAAGCGGTCAGCTGCACGGTCTGCCCCGGGACCAGGGTGGCGGTTGGAAGCTTCACCACGATGGAGCCCCCGAGTGCCACCCCGGTGATGTCGAGCTTGACGGTGATCGGCGAGCCGCCATACCGCGCCTTGGCGGTCAGATTAACCGTTGGATTGAGTCCAGCCTCGACGTACGTGGTCGCGGTTCCGCGATAGGTCTCGGTCCCGTCGGCGTCATAGAGCAGGGCGGTCAAGAGGCGGCTGCCTCCCATCGGCAGCGGCAGGGCGCCGTACGCGGCGCCCTTCGTCACGGTGAGGTTGAACCCATAGGGGGTCTTGAGGTCCGCCGCGGTTACCCAGAGGACCAGAGTGCTGGCGGCCGCCGGCGTCAGAGCCTGGGCAGCGACTGGCAGCACCCCGGGCGTCGCGTCGGCCGGCCCATCGGGCTCGCTGCAGCTGGACAGGAGCGAGAGCGCCGCCGCCAGAAGGACTCCGGTCAGCGGGACAGCAGGGGATGCGAAACGATGGCGCGGCATACGGGTCTCCACGAAGTTGGGTTGTCACCGACTCTCGTTGTGCTAACGCAACCCGACCCCGCGCATTCTCACGGTGATGACGGCTGAAGCCCCGGTGAGCTGTGTCACCGACAAGTCGCGTGGCGACCGGGGTGATCAGCTTCACCGCCGGCCGCACGACTCTCTCGGGGACTCTCGCCAACCTTGGTGCCGGGCGATAGCTTTGCCCCCCATGCCCGGTCGCCCTTCCGATTCCCTCTCCCCGATTCTCGAAACCGTGCTTGCCCGGTCAACCGAAATGGTGCGCGCGGTCGGTTGGCGCCACGGCCTTTCGGCCGAGGACATCGACGAGGTGTTCCAGGAGGTTCGGATCCGGCTTTGGAGAGCTCTGGAGACTGGTGAGAAAATCGAGGCCGCCCCTGCGTCTTATGTCTATCGCACCGCCGTCTCGGCCGCGCTGGACCTCATCCGGCGCCGGCGGGCGCGGAGAGAGGAGCGGGTGAACATGGAGCGGCCAAGCGGGGAAGCGGTGCTGGGGTCCAATCCCGGACCCGAAGCCGAGATGGAGCGGGGCGAGGCGGTGGACAAGATCGGGCGCGCGGTGGACGCCCTTTCGGAGTCGCGCCGGCCGGCGGTGCGCATGTATCTGGCCGGCTATGGCCGGGAGGAGATCGCGGAACTGCTGGGATGGTCTGAAGCGAAGACCCGAAATCTGATCTATCGGGGGCTCGCCGATCTCAGGGAGAAACTCATCGAGGAGGGGCTCGTCCCGCCGGAGGTGTCGCCATGACCGAGGAGCAACTGCGGGCGTTGTACGCCGGCGTGCTGGCGCGTCGGGCCGGCCCCGATCGGGCCAACTGCATTCCGCCCGAGGACCTCCAGGCCCTGGTGGATCGGGTCGCGCCCGAGGCCCACCGGCTGCGGATACTCGATCACGTCATGAGTTGCGGCTCCTGTCGAGAAGAGTTCGAGCTGGTTCGCTCGGTGGCCCAGGCACGGCCGCGACCCGGCACGGTTCCCCGGGTCTTCGGCCTGGCGGCCATTCTCGCGCTCGCGGTGAGCGCCACGCTGCTGTGGAAGGCGTCGATGGGGCCGCGCGGCCCGGACCTGCCGCGGGGCGGCGGAGACTCGGTGGGCCTGGTCTACCCGGTTGGTGAGGTTGCCGCGGCCACGCCGCTTCGCTTCGTGTGGCACGCCGTTCCCGATGTTCTCCGATACAATTTCGAGCTGCTCGCGGAAAACGGGGAGCTGCTCTTCTCCCAGTCCACCGCCGATACCTCGCTGTCCCTCCCAACCAGGGTCTCCCTTCAGCCGGGAAACAGTTTCCGCTGGTGGGTCCTGGCCACCCGCCAGGACGGGAGTCAGGTTCGCGCCACGCCCCAACCTTTCCATCTGATCACGCCGTAGCACAGCACCGCCGGTGATCCAGAGGAGTCAGGAGTCAGGATTCAGGAGTCAGGAGTCAGGACTTCGGATTCAAGGGTGAGTAATGCTTGATGCCTGATGCCCGATGCCTGCTACCTACTGCCTGCTACCTGAATCCCGAATCCTGATCCTGAATCCTCAG
>JBGPJS010000112.1:0-9891 GCA_041485505.1 Gemmatimonadota bacterium
ATCTTCAATGCACGTCGCTTCGATGCAGTGCTGCACTTCGCCGGTCTCAAATCCGTAGCCGAATCGGTCGCCAATCCGCGGCTCTACAGCGACGTCAACGTTGGCGGCAGCAGCGTGTTGCTGGATGCGATGCGGGCGCACGGCATCCGTCGCATCGTTTTCAGCTCCTCCGCCACGGTGTACGGCGATCCGCACCGGGTGCCCATCACCGAAGACTTTCCCCTCTCCGCCACCAATCCCTACGGCCGCTCCAAGCTGTTCATCGAGGAGATGCTGCGAGATCTCCACCGGGCCCGGCGCGACTGGAACATCGCGCTGCTCCGCTATTTCAATCCGGTCGGTGCCCACGCGAGCGGCCAAATCGGGGAGGACCCCAACGGCATCCCTAACAACCTGCTGCCCTACATCGCCCAGGTGGCGGTGGGGCGGCTCCAGGAGCTTTCGGTGTACGGCAGTGACTACCCCACGAAGGACGGCACCGGGGTACGGGACTACATCCACGTGACCGACCTCGCCGTCGGGCACCTCAAGGCGCTCGAGAAGCTGAGCGGCAACCCCGGTGTCGTCACCTACAATCTTGGCACCGGTCGAGGCTACTCAGTGCTGGAGGTGGTCGCGGCTTTCGAGCAGGCCTCGGGGCGGAAGATCCCTCACAAGCTGGTGGGCCGCAGGCCCGGTGATGTGGCTGCCTGCTACGCCGATCCTGGCAAAGCGGGGCGGGAGCTTGGCTGGCACGCCGAGCTTGGCATCGGGGAGATGTGCGCCGACGCCTGGCGGTGGCAGGCGACCAATCCCCAGGGTTACCCCTCCGTCTCTTCTTGAGACCTTGACGTCCAGCGCGGTTGTCTCCCGGCCAGCGACCGTCACCCCGGGCGCGTGCGACGGCAGGGCCCGCCCAGGCATCCAAGCAGGCGACACCTACCCCCGGGAGTCGCCATGCGTTCATATCCCTTCGTCATCCTGGTCACCGCCGCGCTTGCGGCCGCCCGATCGCCTCAAGCGCCGCAGACCTGCCGCTATCGGATTGCCTACCGGGGCGAGGCCAACCGCGTCAGGGTCACCAACGTGGGGGTCCACCAGGAAAAGGTTCCGTTCACCAGCGTGGCGCTCATCACGGTCCGGCTGACCGACACGGTCGGCGGCCGGAGCATGGATGTCCATCTCGATTCCCTCAGCGTCGATCCACCCAGCGGCACGTCGCCGGCGTCGGGTAGCAATGGCAAGGCCACCAACTGGCACGCGTTTCTCACCTCCGATGGGCGGATCATGAGTGTTGCATCGGGGTCGATCAGCCAGGACGCCCGCCCGGTGGACCGCCTGGTGCACTTCCTCTTTCCCCGGGTAAAGTCGGCGGCCCGCATCGGCGATTCTTGGGCCGACACCACAGAGTGGACCACCGACCGCGCCGGTGAAACCAGGGCTGATCAGGTGGTGACCAATTATACCGTGGCGCGGCAAGGGCGGGACGACTATTCCGGCATCGACCTCCTGGTAGTCTCGGCGGCGTGGGCCGGTTCACACCGCGCTTCCTTCCCGGCGGGACCCGATCAGGTCAGTCTGGAGGGCACCTCATCCGGACGGGCGGAGTACTATGTGGCCGCAAGTGGTTGTGAGCTGGGTGGCTGGCGGGCAGGGACCCGTTCGGAGACTTCGATGGCGCCGGCTTTTCAAGAGCCCCTTCACACCTCGAACAGCGACTCGGCGAGCGTGACTTTGTTGCGATGAGTCGAGGGCAGGCGAAGGGGGACCCGGGGGGTCGGTGTTGTTGACGCGGACCTCCCCAGACGCTACCTTGCTGGCCGTGAATAGCCCGCCCAGGACGGCGGGTCGACCGACCAGCAGACACCCAAGGGGACCTGGTTCACACCGGGTCCCCTTCTTTTCCACCCCACGAGGAGCACGGCGATGCGCACCACCGGGAAGGTCAAATGGTTCAACGATGCCAAGGGGTTCGGTTTCATCACCCCTGACAACGGGCAGAAAGACTGCTTCGTCCACCACTCCGCCATCCAAGGCAGCGGCTTCAAGTCGCTGGCCGAGGGTGACAAGGTGGAATTCGACATCGTGCAGGGCCAGAAGGGCCCAGCGGCCGAGAACGTCGCCAAGATCCAGGGCTGACCTCCGACTTTCAGGGGCCATCATGATCGAGATCCGAATCGAGGAGGATGGGCGTCTGGACCTTGCGCTCAAGGCCTTCAAACGCAAAATGGCCCGGTCCGGCATCCTCAAAGACCTGCGGAAGAAACGGTTCTACGTGAAGCCGAGCGAGGCCCGGGCCATGAAGGCTGCCGCCGCCGAACGGCGACGGCGACGTGGCGATCGCCCTCCGCGCCGCGAGCGCTGAGCGGTCCTGGGGTCGTGAGAAGGGCGGCGGAGTGATCCGGCGCCCTTCGGCTTTCTTGGGGGTGGTCTTCCAAGGACCTGAAGCCGGGTTGATCCAGGGTTCAACATCCACTCCCGGTTCCGACCCCGAACCGGTGGACTTGACCCGCCCTCTAATAGCATATAGCATATATGATATGTCTGTCGGGACAACCCCGGCCGCACGGTACTCAGTCAGCTGCAACAAGGAGGAAGCCCCATGACGCAGGCCCAGACCCGTTCCGGCGCGGCGACGGTTCGCTGCCCGTTCTGTGGGAAACTCAACCGGGTGAACCTCACCCGCCTAGCTGAAGGGCCCAGATGCGGTGAGTGCACCCGGCCGTTTCACTTTGACCGACCGCTCCACGCGACGGGTGAGGATTTCGACGAGACCATCCGCACCGCGACCGTGCCGGTCGTGGTGGATTTCTACGCCGACTGGTGCGGCCCCTGCCGGGCCATGGCGCCACTGCTGGACGAGCTTGCCGCCCAGCGGGCTGGTGAGCTGCTGGTGCTCAAGGTGGATACCGACCGGGACCCCGCGCTGGCATCGCGCCTCGGAATCCGGGGGATCCCCACGGTCATCGGCTTCCGGGATGGCCAGGAGGTCAAGCGGCACGTCGGCATGGCGCCGCGCGCAACCCTTGAGGCGCTCGCGGAAAGCCCATGACGCGCGCCCGCCCGCTCCTGCGGCGGATCGATCCCCGGGTCCTCCACAGCGCCGCCGAAATCATCAAGCTCCTCGGACATGCGGAGCGGCTCAAGATCGTCGAGGCGTTGGAGGATGGCGAGATGACCGTTTCCGAAATCTTTGAGGCCTGTAGCCTCGGGCAGGCGATCTGTTCCCAGCACCTGCGCCGGCTGCGCACCCTCGGCGTTGTGAAAGCCAGAAAGCACGGACTCAACGTGATCTATCGGATCACCGAACCCAAGGTGTACCACATCCTCAACTGCATCCGGACCTGTGACGCCCGCGCCTGATGGCTGAGTCCCAGGCACTGATGGGATTGTGGGATTGTGGGATTGTGGGACTCGGGGTCGGGGCAACCGGAAGGGGAGATGCGTTTGTCGCCCGGAGCCTTCGGAGTGATATTGCGTTCCATTCCCCGTTCCCCCGTTCCCGTCTCCCACTCCCTCGCCATGAACCATCACCACCTCCCGATCACCCGCCACGCCCGCTACTTCACCCTGGGTCCCGGCATCGGACCCGTTCACGAGCTCTGGTATGTGCTGCATGGCTACGGACAGCTGGCGCAGTATTTTCTCCGCTCCTTCGCACCGATCGACAATGGCAACCGCCTGATCGTGGCCCCCGAGGCGCTTTCCCGGTTCTACCTCGATGCCGCCACTGCGGGCCTCCACGCGGAGCGGGTGGGGGCAAGCTGGATGACCCGGGAGGACCGGGAGCAGGAGATCGCGGACTACGTAGCATACCTCGATGGACTTGATGCTCACGTGTGTGAGGGCCTCGGCGGCCGGGCACCTGTCACCAGGGTGCTGGGCTTCTCGCAAGGGGCGGCGACGGGCACCCGGTGGGTCCTGGGGGGAAGGGTGCCGGCGGACGAGCTGATTCTCTGGGGCGGGGCAATGGCCAATGAGGTGAACCTCGACGCTCCTCCCGACCTGCTGCGCCGGCTTCGGGTTACCCTGGTGGTGGGCTCAGAGGATCGGATGCTCGATCGGGACCTGGTCACCCGGCAGGCGGCAGGACTCCAGACGCTCGGCCCCCGGCACCGGCTGGTGGAATACGGGGGCGGTCATCGGGTGGACCCGGAAGTACTCGCTCAGCTGGCCGCCTCGCCAGCGCCGTGAGGAGGCCTTGACTACGGGGAGGGTTGTCAATATCATTCGATGTCTAATGATTAGACATGGAGTGAATAATCAATGCGCACCCGGCCCTCGCCGGCCCATCTCCTGGCCCTCAGTACCTTCGTCAAGCTCCGGCGCGCCGTGAACACCCTCGGCGCCCGACTCAATGCGCCGATGCTCCGGAACCACGACCTCACCGAGAGCCAGCTCGGCGTGCTGGAAGCGCTCTACCATTTGGGCCCGATGCCCCAGACCCGGCTCTGCGGCAAGCTGCTGGTGAGCGGGAGCAATCTCGTCACGGTGCTCGATAACCTCGAGAAGCGCGGCTGGGTCCGCCGGGAGCGAGACCGGGACGATCGCCGGGTCCAGATCGTCAACCTGACCGGGCGCGGGCGCCAGGTCATCGTCCAGGCGTTTCCGCAGCACGCCGACAACATTACCGAACTACTCGGCGCGCTCACCCACGAGGAACAGAAGCAACTTGGCCGTCTCTGCCGGAAGCTCGGACTGGCGGCCCGCCAACAGGAGTCATCATGAACGCCAGTGTACTCGGCATCCACCATGTCACCGCCATCGCGGGAGATCCGCAGCGGAATCTGGATTTCTACGCCGGCCTCCTCGGGCTCCGCTTCGTCAAGCGGACCGTCAACTACGACGACCCGACCACCTACCACTTCTACTTCGGTGACGCGACCGGCAGCCCCGGAAGTCTGTTGACCTTCTTCCCCTGGCCCGGTGCCCGGCGGGGACAGATGGGCGCAGGGCAGGCCGGAGCCATTGCGTTCGCCGTCGTTCCCGACGCCCTCGGCTACTGGATCGACCGGCTCGCTGCGTGGGGACTCCATGTCGAGGGGCCGGTGCCGCGATTCGACGAACAGGTTCTCGCCTTCCGGGACGATGATGGGCTGGAGCTCGAAATCGTGGCGCATCCCCGAACGGCCTCGTGGCCGGCTTGGACGGCGGGTCCGGTGCCGCCGGCGTATGCCATCCGCCGGCTTCATGGGATTACCCTGAACCAGCGCTCGTTGGAGGGAACCGCCTCAATGCTTACGGAGGTTCTCGGATTGCAGGAGCTCGGCGGGGATGGCTCAGTCCGTCGCTTCGCCGCCGCCGGGCGGGAGCCTGGGGCCCTGGTCGACGTGAGACTGTTGGAAAGCGGCTCTTTGGGATCGAGCGGGGCCGGGACGGTCCACCATGTGGCCTTCCGGGCCGCTGATGATGCCGCGCATCTCGCCATCCGCCGCCAGATCCTCGATGCCGGGACGCCCACCACCCCGGTCATCGATCGGAACTATTTCCATTCGATCTACTTCCGTGAGCCGGGCGGCGTGCTCTTCGAGGTGGCAACCGACAATCCCGGCTTCGCGATCGATGAGCCCGTCGCGCACCTGGGGGAGCGATTGGTGCTGCCTCCCCGTTACGAGCCCGATCGTGCCGAGCTCGAGGCCATTCTGCCTGCGCTCACGCCACCGGCCGTGGTGGCGCTATGAGCGAACCCAGCCTTGGCTTCATCCACCGGTATGAGCCCGCTTCGGTTGCGGAGGCTCCAACCCTGCTGCTCCTGCATGGCACCGGCGGCAACGAGCACGATCTCCTCCCGCTCGGGAAGGCACTCCTTGCGGGCGCGGGTCGGCTCAGCCCCCGGGGCCGAGTCCTGGAGCGGGGAATGCCCCGGTTCTTCCGGCGGCTCGCGGAGGGTGTGTTTGATCCAGCTGATCTGGTGCGCCGCACCCACGAGCTGGCGGCGTTCGTGGAGGAGGCCGCCCGGCAGTACGGCTTCGACCGTTCGCGAGTGGTCGCCGTGGGGTTCTCCAACGGAGCCAATATCGCGGCCAGCCTGTTGCTGCTCCACCCCGGCCTGCTCCACGCCGCAGTCCTTCTCCGGGCCATGGTCCCGTTTGAGCCCGACCCCCTGCCAGACCTTCGGAGAACGGCCGTCTATCTGGGCGCCGGCCGGTTCGACCCCATCGTGCCTGCGGAGAACACTGCCCGGCTGGCTGACCTGCTCGGGCGAGCGGGTGCGACGGTGACATTGGACTGGCGGGAGGAGGGACACCACCTGAGTCCCACGGACATCTCGGCCGCAGCCGATTGGCTGGCCACCTTGGCCAACCCGAATTCGCCCATTGAAACCGGATAGCGCCCTTTTCGCCTCCTTGCCATTATTGTCGCCGGAGGCAGCCATGGCCACGGCACCCAGCATCGCATCTGGAACACTCGAGCCCGAGGGCGCTTGGCGGGCTGTCCTCGCCCGCGATCGACGGCTGGATGGCCAGCTCTACTACGCCGTCCGCTCCACCCATATTTACTGCCGGCCCTCCTGTCCCTCCCGGCGGCCGGCCCGGAAGAACGTTGAGTTTTTCACGGCTCCCGGCGTGGCGGAGCTGGCCGGATATCGTCCCTGCCGTCGCTGTCACCCCCGGGACCAGAATTTCGCGTCGGGCGAAGTCCAGCTGGTGTTGCGAGCCTGCCGCCAGCTCGACGCCGTGACGGACGGAACCACTTCGCTCGCGCGATTGAGCCGGAGCCTCGGAACCTCCGCCCCTAGGCTGCAGCGACTGTTCGAGCGGGTGATGGGTCTCACCCCCCGCCGGTACCTGGAAGGGAGGAGAGTGGCTCTATTCAAGCAGAATCTTCGAAAGGGAGAGACTGTGAGCCGAGCGCTGTTCGGGGCCGGGTATGGATCGAGTAGCCGAGTCTACGAGCGCTCCGGTGCGCTCCTCGGGATGACACCCGCGGCCTACGGCAAAGGGGGGCAGGGAATGGCCATCGGCTATGCGATCGTGGATTCTCCGGTCGGACGCCTGCTGATCGCCGGCACGGAGCGCGGGATCTGCGCCGTCCAGTTCGGCAGTTCGACCCCCGCTTTGCTGGCGGCGCTCCGTGGGGAATACCCAGCGGCGCAGCTTCATGAGGCGGGCCCCGAATTCGGGCGGACCCTCCAGCTGGTGCTGCGGCGCCTCGAAGGGAAGGAACCCTCGGCCGATCTTCCACTGGATCTGCAAGCGACGGCGTTTCAATGGAAAGTCTGGCGCACGCTCCAAGCCATTCCCAGAGGCGAGACCCGTTCCTATCGCCAGGTCGCCAGCGCGATCGGACATCCGGCCGCGGTCCGGGCGGTCGCGGCGGCGTGTGCGTCCAATCCGGTGGCGATCGTCGTTCCCTGTCATCGGGTGGTCAGAAGCGATGGTGGTTTGGGCGGGTATCGCTGGGGAATCGAACGCAAGAAGGCTCTCCTGGCCCGGGAAGGTGGGGACTGAGGGGAGGTGTTGCAATCGGTCTCCCGAAATGACATGATCATGTTCCATCCATTTTCTTCTTGGCCGGAGAACTGCCAGTGCGTGAACCGCTTCGGATCCTCGCGGTGGGTTCCCTTGTGGCCGCCGCGGTTCCCGCAGGGCTCTCAGCCCAGTCGGTGCTGGACCGTTCCCCCAATGTCTCCGGCAACTGGGTCGGAAGCCCCGGAACGGTGGAGTTCAATTTCCTGCACCGATTCATGCGGGCCGCTGCTCCCACCCGGAAGATTTCGAACTTCCCAACCTTCCTCCTCGCGACCAGCTTCCTCCGGGGCACCTCGCTGGGGTTCAACTATTCCACCAACTCGAGCCTGGCGCCGAACTACCCCAACGAGTGGGAATTCTTCGCCCGGGTGCTCCCACTGACCCAGGCCAAAGGGTTTCCGGTGGACCTCGGGGGACAACTCGATTACAACCTGGCCGCGAGGGGAGTCGACGGCGAGGTCTCCCTCGCGCGGACCGTGGGCCCGGTTCGCCTCATCGGCCTCGGCCGGGCGCTCACCAATCCGGACACCACTTCGAACAAGGTGCAGTGGGCGCTGGGTGGTGGACTAAGTCTCCGGCTGACCAGGCACGTCGCCCTGGCTGGAGACGTGGTTACCCTCACCAAGCGGAACTCCGCGGCCGGTGAAAGGGTCGCATGGAGTGCCGGCATCCAACTGGGCATCCCCAACACGCCCCATACCCTCTCGTTGCAGGTAGCCAACACCAACACGGCCACCCTGCAAGGATCTTCGCGCGGCGGGGCAGAGCGGCGCTATGGCTTCGAGTTCACCATTCCGATCACCCTGGCCCGCTACTTCGGTCGCCACCCGAAAACTCCGTCGACCAGCGAAGCCGCTCCGACCGGTCCGGGCGGGACCGTCAGCACCGGGATGCTCAACTTGGCGTATAAGACGCCGATCCTGACCATCAAGGCCGGAACCACTATCGAATGGACCAACGACGATCAGCTGCCCCACACCGTCACGGCCGACGACGGGAGCTTCGAGTCGGAACTGATCGACGCGGGCGGCACTTGGCGGCATACGTTCAGCACCCCGGGCACCTACACCTTTCACTGCACACCGCACCCGTTCATGAAGGGGACGGTCGTGGTCCAATGATCATGAGACTCGGAATCCGCCGCTTCCTCACGATGGCCGTCGGCTCGGCAATACTTGGCGCCGGCCTCGCCTGCTTCTCGGACCGGGGTACGGTGACGGCGCCCAATGGCGCCCAGTGTGCCATTCCCCTCGACCCGAATCTGCTCGGCTCAACGGTGATCGCGATCAAGGATTTGGCGTACCTGCCCGCGCAAGTCACGGTGAAGGCCGGCACCAAAGTCACCTGGGCCAATTGCGATGTGGCAAACGGCGACCACACCAGCACGTCCGGTACCGGCGTCTTCGATTCCGGAATCATGTCAGCCGGGCCTCCGGCCGGGATTTTCTCCTTCACGTTCCCTCAGGCGGGGGCATTCGGGTACATCTGCACCGTGCACCCCTCGATGCAGGGGACCGTGCTGGTTCAGTAGGGCGACCTGGTCTCACCTAGCAGAAGGCCCGGCTCAGAACGAGCCGGGCCTTCTTGCTATTGGGCCCATTCGCCGACCGCGACGGGTCAACCCTTGCCGCTTCCCGAACCTCGCAAGGACACAGTATCGTGCAACATCTCATCGGAGGTTCGGATCACTTGTAGCTGGGCGCTGAATGCCCGCTGCGCGATCATCATGCTCACCATGGCCTCACCGAGATCGACACCGGCGGTGCCGCTACCCGCGGTGGCCGGACCGTCCAGGGGGGATTGGGCGGCGCTCCCAGGGTCCGAAACCTGCTCCAGCCCCCAGCCGGCGATCCGCTCCGCCGCGCGATCGACCATGCGGGAGTACACCTGTATTGCGTTTTGTGCTGAGGAAAGGGCCGAGCGGGACACCGACATAGTAGACCTCCACTGCACCTGCCGCGACGTTCCACTGCAGCCATCCTCGGCCAGTCGTCGCGTCCTTGATTATCGGCAGGTCAGGGAAAGACTTGAGGGATCGGGAGTCGGGATTCAGGAGCCGAGAGTCCCGGGGGAACAGGCGGGGCCCGGAGTCCTTGAAGCCTGACTCCCGACTCCTGATTCCCAAGTCCTACTCCTCCCGCTTCTTGAACCTCAGCAGCTCTCGCCGGTCCCGCTTGGTCGGTCGGGTATTCTCCTGCTGGAACATGGAATGCACACTCTTGAGTTGGACGGCCAGGGCCTCCCGGGCCGCCTTGCTCTCCGCGGTCTCCTGGTAAAGCTTCGTCGCCTCGCTGGCCGGCCCACGGCGCTCGGAGAGCCCTTGGACGACCAGTCGGTATTCGTACGGTCCCTGTCGAATCCGGATCTCGTCCCCAACGTGGACCAGCTTGGCCCGCTTCACGCGGTCCCCGTGCACTTGTACCTTGCCGCCGTCGATCGC
>JBGPJS010000113.1:0-9832 GCA_041485505.1 Gemmatimonadota bacterium
CGAGCGCTATATCGGGGTGCGGGAAGATCTGGGGGACCTGGCCCAGCGCCTGCTCATCTTCGGGACTCACGTGCACATCGGCATCGAGGATCGGGACTTCCTGATCGACGCCATGAACGTCGCCCGATATTTCGTCCCCCACGTGCTGTGCCTCTCGACCAGCTCTCCCTTCTGGATGGGGCGCACCACCGGGCTCAAGTCCTACCGCAGCGTCATCTTCAAGAATTTTCCCCGTACCGGGACCCCGCCGGTGCTGCGGTCGTGGAACGACTTTGCCTCCCTGCTCGATTCGCTGGTCAAGACCGGATGCGTTCCCAACGGCTCCAAGATCTGGTGGGACGTCCGGCCCAACCACAGTTACCCCACCCTGGAATTCCGGGTCTGCGACGTCTGCACCCGGGTAGACGAGGCGGTCTGCATCGCGGCCATCCTGCAGGCGATCGTCGCCAAACTGTGGAAGCTGCGCTGCGACAACATGACCTTCCGGGTCTATCCCGGCACCTTCATCGAGGAAAACAAGTGGCGCGCGGTGCGCTACGGCCTCGAGGGCAAGCTGATCGACTTCGGGCGGGAAAAGGAGCTGCCCGCGCGCGACCTGGTCCGCGAATTGCTGGTCTGGTTTATTGACGATGTTCTGGACGAGCTGGGCAGCCGGAAGGAGGTCGAGTACGCCTTCCAGATTCTGGAGAACGGCACCAGCGCCGACCGCCAGCTGGCCACCCACAAACGCACCGGGGATCTGAAAGCGGTGGTGGATCAGTTGATCGCGGAGACGGCGGAGGGAGTGTAGGGGCGCCGCCTAGGCGCGTCCAGTGCTGATTGTCGATTGTGGATTGACGATTGGAACCGAACCGCGGTCGAGGCCATCAGTCGGCGATCGACCATCGCCAATCGTCAGTTGAATTCCCCGGTCCCCCTGACGATAATAGAACCATGTCCCAGCGCCCCGTCATCGGTATCCCCACGCAGACCCTGCACGCCATCGATGGGATTCCGCAGGCGTTGCCGCAGTCGTGGGTCATGAACCAGCGGTATTTCCTCGCGGCCACCATCGTGGGCGGAATCCCGTGGATGATCCCGCTGCTCGACGATGATCCGGAGACCCTGCGCTGCATTTATGACCGACTCGACGGCATCCTGCTCCCCGGTGGCGTGGATATGGATCCCGGGACCTTCGGCGAACTGCTGCTCCCGCAGTGCGGGCGGATCGATCCGGCGCGCGATCGGGTGGAATTGCAACTGACGCGCTGGGCCATCGAGGACCAGAAGCCGATCCTTGGACTCTGTCGAGGGCTGCAGGTCATCAACGTCGCGCTGGGCGGCACCCTCTACCAGGACATCCAGTCCCAGAAGCCCGAAGCCATCAAGCACGACTATTTCCCCACCGCCGGCTTCGAGCGTGACCACCTGGCCCACGAGGTGGCGCTGGCAACGGGGTCGCGGCTCAGGGCAGCGCTGGAACGCCCGGCCGTTCCCGTCAACAGCATGCACCACCAGGGTATCAAAGAACTGGCCCCGGCGCTCATGCCCTCGGCGGTCGCTCCCGACGGACTCATCGAAGGGGTGGAGTCGGGCGACAGCCACTTCCTGGTGGGGGTCCAGTGGCATCCGGAGGTCTTCGAGATGGCCGATCCCCACACCCGGCACCTCTTCCACGAGTTTATCGCTGCCGCGACGAGCTTCGCTGCCTGACGAGCCCGGTGCCGGGCGGGGCCGGTCGCTGGAAGAGTTCTTCATTTCCGCCTCAGCCGTCGCTCAAGCGGCGGCTCCAGTGTTCCTCCCGTTTCATCGGAACCGTTACTCCACGGAGGCGGGCAATGGCCCGTGGGATCGAGCTTGATGACTTCACGGATCAGGACTACATCCGCTTCCAGGAGCGCCTCCACCAGCATCTGTCGATCCTCCACGGTCTGGTGGAACAACCCGGCTTCGGCCTCGGCCCGACCTCGATCGGGGCCGAGCTCGAGCTCTCAATCGTCGATCGGGAGGGGTTGGCCCTCCCGATCAACCAGATCCTTCAGGCAGAGGCCCGAGACCCCCGGTTGCAGCTGGAGCTGGACCGATTCAATCTTGAGTACAACCTGACCCCGGTGCCGGCCACGGGCCGGCCCTTCACGACGATCGAAAACGAAATGACCGCGGCACTCGCGGCGCTGGGCGCCCGCGCCGCGGTCCACGGGGGGCGGATCGTGCCGGTGGGGATACTCCCCACACTACGGGCGCAAGACCTCGACTCGAGCATGTTGACTGACCTCCCGCGGTACCACGCCCTCTCCCGGGGCTTCCGCGAGATGCGTCAGCGCCCGGTCGAAATCCGCATTGATGGTGAGGACCCACTCAGCCTGATCTGCCCCGACATTACCCTCGAAGGCGCCAACAACTCTTTCCAGGTTCACCTCCGGGTGGAGCCGGGACGATTCGCGGCGATGTACAACGCCGCGCAACTGGCCACTCCGCTCGCCCTTGCCGTCGGGGCCAACTCACCGACCTTTCTCGGCCACCGGTTGTGGGACGAAACCCGGGTCGCACTCTTCAAGAAGACGATGGATCACCGCGACCTCGATGCCACGCGCTGGCGTCCCCTCCCCAGGGTCTCCTTCGGTCACGGATGGGTCCGACGCGGCGCTCCGGAGCTGTTCACCGAGGCGGTTTCGCATTTCAGACCGTTGCTCCCGGTGCTCTCCGAGGAGGAATCGGTCCCGGAGATGAGCCGAGACGGCATCCCCCGACTCGACGAGCTGCGTCTGCATCAGGGCACGGTCTGGCGATGGAACCGGGCGATCTATGACCCCGGATGCGGCGGGCACCTTCGGATTGAGCTCCGGGCGCTGCCGGCGGGACCGACACCCAGGGACATGGTGGCGAGCGCCGCCCTGCTGCTGGGACTCACGACGGCATTGAGCGGGGAGGTGGACCGGGTGCTCCCCAGCTTTCCCTTCCACTACGCGGAGTACAACTTCTACCGCGCCGCCCAGCAGGGGCTCGATGCCCGGCTCCTGTGGCCATCCCCCTCGCCGCCCTCGCCGCGTGAAGTGCCCGTCCGGGTCCTGCTCCGGGAGCTGCTCTCGACGGCCGAAGCGGGGCTCGCCTCCCTGGGCGTGGAGGAGAGCGAAATCCGGGGGCAGATGGGCGTCATTCGCGGCCGGCTGGAGATGGGGATTACCCCGGCGCGCTGGCAGCGGCAGACGCTCGCACGGCTGGAGCGCTCCTGCTCCCGTCCGGAAGCGTTGGCCGGGATGCTCGAGGCGTACATCGATGAGGCCAGTCGCGGGCGGCCGGTGCATGAATGGAGAGACCGGCACTAACGAGAGGAGTGCTAAGTGCTGGGTGCTAGGTGCTAAGTGCTGGGTGCTGAGTGCTGGGTGCTGAGTGCTGAGTGCTGAAGAATGATAGCCTCCGCTCCTCAGGCACTCAGCCCGCAGTCCTCAGTACTTAGTCTTCCGCCCCGCCCAGTCCCCGACTTCCCCGTAGCGCCTGTTCCACCGCCGGAAGAATGTCGGGAAAGAGCTGGTCCCGCTCACCCAGTTCTCCCAGGCGGCGGTGGCCCTGTTCCAGCCGAGCCGGTTCCGCCGGATCCAGCGCGCTCAGCAGCTGTTCGAGATCATCGCAATGGAGATTGAACCGGCGCTCGCCGTAGTCCGCCACCGCCCCTGTCGAGATGATGAACTGCCAGTCCGATGACTGCGCCAGCAGCAGCGAGCGGGCGGCCTGCGCCAGCACTGGCCGGGCGCTCGGATTGGCCAGCGCCTGGGGGGCCAGATCCCAGAACGCGCTCTCCAGCGGCCAGAGCCGGCGCCAGGTCCAGGCGGTGGCGGGATTGAGCCACATGCTGTAGTCGCCGTGGGCCCCCCAGGAGCCCGTTTCCAATCGAAGAGAGGTGCGAGGCGGATGCCGGTCCAGGTGAGCGGTGGCCGTGGCGCCGCGCACATCCTGGCGGCCGGCCAGCCGGCGGTAGACCGCCGCGAGGAAGTCGGTGCCCTCGAACCACCAATGACCGAAGAGCTCGGTGTCGAACGGGGCCACGATGACGTTCGCCTTCCGGTCCGTCTCACCTCCGGACAGCTCGCCCAGCAGATCGACGAAGTGCTCGGCGTGCCCCAGTACCCGGTCCATCGCAGCCCCGGGTTCGTAGGGCAGCTTGTCACCGAGACCGGAGCCCGGCGGGCTTACCCGCCAGAGCTTGAGGCCGCCCGGCCACCGGATCTTGTGGAACTCGAGGTACCGCTGGTCGCCGGGATACCCGATCCGCCGGCTCCAGACCTGCATGGACGATCGGGGATCCCGCACCAGGGTCGCGACCTCTCGTCCCTCCCGCCCCCGTCCCACGCGATAGGCCTGGTAGGGCGAGTGACCACCGGTCTCCGCCACTATCTGGGGTGTTGCCGGGTCGGCTCGCTCGGCGTCGAACCGCTCCGCCCCCAGCGGGACTTCGGCATAGGCCCCCAACGCCATTCCAGCGTGGGCCAGGTGGGCGTCGGTGAAGAAATAGCGGAAGCCGGCGTCCGCGAGGTGCTCTTCAATCCCCCGGCGGACCCCGCGGGAGGGGGCGTCCGGTAAGGGCGCCCATTCACCGCGGGGGCGATAGCCGCACTCCGGGATCCAGCACCCGGTCGGAAGCCGGCCAAAGAGTCGATGGTGCTCCCGCTGTCCCAGGAACAGCTGCAGCCGGATGCTCTCATCGCGGCCCAGGAGCGGTAGGAAGCCGTGGGTCGCGGCGGAGCCGATGATCTCGATGCGGCCGGCGGTCTCCTGCGCGCGGAACCCGCCCACCAGGTCCCCACCGATGGAGCGGAACCGGGTGCGGAGCCGGAGCAGGCGGGAGCGCCAGAACTCGACGAGGGGGAGGAGATGCTGATCGCCGGTCGCAGTCAGAGAGGCGGGTGCTTCGTCGCAGGCCAGCAGGCGCTGGGCGAAGAACCCCTCCAGTTCCGCGACGAAGAGCGGGGAGGCGAGCTGGTTGGCGAGCACCGGCGTAAAGCCGATTGTGAGCGGCGAATCGATCCCTGCCGCCTCCAGTGCCTGGAGCTGCTCCAGCAGGGGGAGGTAGGTGTCGATTGCCGCTTCGGTGAGCCAGTCGCTGCCGTGGGGCCAGCGGCCGTGATTCAACACGTAGGGAAGGTGGCTGTGCAGAGCGAGAACGAAATCCATCTGGGCTGATTTCACTTGATTACCGGCGGCGAGCCCAGCACCCGACGATAGAGCTGGACGTATTGCTCGGCGGAGCGAACCCAGCTGAAATCACGGGACATCCCGGCCTTCATCATGGCGGCCCACCCGGGCTCGTTTGCGTAGAGGTCCATGACGTGGCGGGCCACCCGCAGCAGGTCCTCCGACGTGTACTCCTCGAACAGGAATCCGGTCACACCGTCCTCGATGGAGTCCGCCAGACCGCCGACCCGCCGGGCGAGCGGAATCGCGCCATACCGTTCGGCCCGGAGCTGAGCCAGACCACAGGGCTCATACAACGAGGGCATGAGGTAGACATCCGCGCCCGCCATCAGCTTGTGTTCCAGTTTCTCGGAAAAACCGAGATGGGCACTGATCCGCTCCGGCCAGCGCTTCTCATAGGCCTTGAGGGCGGCCTCGTACTTGGCCTCGCCGGTTCCAAGGAATATGAACTGGGCCTCGAGCATGAAGAGGGTGTAGTCCCCGACGATCAGCTCGAGTCCCTTCTGGTGGGTCAGTCGGGCCGTCATGGCGAACAGCGGAATCCGCCGCCGCTGCGGCAGGCCGAAACTCCGCTGCAGTGCCGCCTTGCACCGGGCCTTCCCGTCGAGATTCTCCGGTCCGTACTTCGCGGCGATGATCGGATCGGTACTCGGGTCCCACTCCCGGTAGTCGAGGCCGTTGAGGATGCCGGTGAACCGGTCGCCCAGCGTGCGAAAGACATCGTGGAGACCGAAGCCGCCCACCGGGGTCCGGAGTTCGTGCGCGTGGGTCGGGCTGACCGTGGTCACCGCGTCCGCGAAGGTGAGCCCGCCCTTGAGCAGATTCATCCGTCCATTCCACTCCAGGTGGCGCCAGGTATACAGCTCCCAGGGCAGCCCGATCTCCGGCATCATCGCGGCAGGAAAGTGACCCTGGAACCCCGCGTTGTGGACCGAAAGGACCGTCTTGACTCCCCTCGCGAAGGGCTGGTCGCGGTAGTAGGTCCGGAGATAGACCGGCGTGAGCGCGGTGTGCCAGTCGTGCACGTGCAGCACGCAGGGAGACCGGGCCAGCCGGTGGATGATCTCCAGCGCCGCCCGGCAAAAGAAGGCGAAGCGCTGGAGGTTGTCCGGGTAATCGGAGCCACCCTCGCCGTAAAGCTGCGGGCGATCGAAATAGGCATGCTCGATGGCGTATACCTTGGGCTGGCCCGGCTCGGCGGAGATCCGATACAGCCGGGCCTCCTCCAGTCGGGGGCCGACCTGGACGTGGAACGACTGGCCCATGCGTTCGAGGTTGGGCGCTCCGCTTCGGACCGAGCGATGAAGCGGGATGATGGCCGCTACCGGAATTCCCAGCGACGCCTGGTACGCCGCGAGACCGCTCACCGCCTCGGCCAAGCCACCGCTCTTGGCCAGAGTACCATACTCCGCGGCGAGGTGCACCACCCCGATGGGCGCGCCTTCAGCGCTGCCGAGTGGAGAAGGAATGTGGTAGCTGTGGCTCACGGGGATCGGGTCCGGGCTGTTGGTTGGTGCAACGACTAGCGGCCAGCAACCAGCTGCCGGCTTTCAACTCCTTGTCATGGCTGCTGGCTGCTGGCAGCTGGAGGCCGGCAGCTGCTTCACCCCGTCGGCGGATCGTCCCCCGGCGTGACTCCCTGGGTGGCCGGGATATAGTACTCGCGGACGTATTGCTCCACCATGCGTCGGGCGGTGAACTGTTGGCCGGCAACCCGCAAGGCGTGCTTCATCATCTGCAACCAGCCCCGGGGAAGGCCCTGGTCGTCTCGCAGGTAGTACAGCGGGACCACCTGGGTCTCCAGCAGGCCGTAGAGCCGCTCCGCGTCCATCGCGTCGGCGTCCTCGTCCCCGGGTGGCGTTGGAACCGCCCAGCCATTCTGACCGGAGTAACCCTCCGGCCACCAGCCATCGAGAGTGCTGAGTTGCGGCACCGCGTTCAGCGCCGCCTTCATTCCGCTGGTGCCACAGGCCTCCAACGGCACCCGCGGCAGGTTGAGCCAGAGGTCGACGCCCTGGACCAGGCGATGGGCCAGATGCATCTCGTAGTCCTCGATGAAAGCCACCCGCCCCTCGAGATGAGGGTCCCGGGTGAAGGCATAGACCTTCTGAAGCACTTCCTTCCCGGGGCCGTCCTCCGGATGCGCCTTGCCGGCAAAGATGATCTGCACTGGCCGCCACGGATTCACCAGCAGATCGTGGAGCCGGTCGAAGTCGCTGAACAACAGGTTGGCGCGCTTGTAGGTGGCAAACCGCCGCCCGAAACCGATCGTGAATGCGTTGGGATTGAGCAGGGTGCCCGCGCCGACCACGTGGGCCGCTTCCTTCCAGTGATCCGCCCAACGCCGCCGCGCTTCCTCCCTGATGAAGTTCATCAGGGTGGTCTTCCGGGTCGTGTGCACCGACCAGAGCCGGCGGTCGTCGAGGTTGAGCACCTGGTCCCAGAGGGCCGGGTCATCCACCTGGTGTCCCCAGTCGGGGCCCAGGTGACTGTCGAGGAGGCCCATCATCTCCTGCGACATCCAGGTGGCCAGGTGAACACCGTTGGTGACGTGGCCGATCGGGACTTTCTCGACCGGTCGGCCCGGCCAGAGGGACCGCCAGATCTGCCGGGAGACCTCGCCATGCTTGCGGGCCACGCCATTTACCCGGCGGGAAAGCCGGAGCGCGGCGACGGTCATATGAAAGCGGTCGTCGTTTTCGGTGGGGTGGTCGCCCAGGTTCAGAAAGGTGTCCTTGTCGATCCCCAACTCTTCCCAGACCGGCCCAGTGCACTTCTCCACCTGCTCCCGCTGAAACGCATCATGGCCGGCGGGTACCGGCGTATGGGTGGTGAAGACCCCCCGGGCGCGGATCTCGCGTACCGCCTGGTCGAACGGAATCCCGGTGGTGGTCAGCTCCCGCAGCCGTTCAACCGTCATGAACGCGGCGTGGCCTTCATTGGCATGCCAGGTCGCCGGCGCCAACCCCACCGCGCGAAGCACCCGTACCCCGCCCACCCCGAGGATCCACTCCTGCCGGAGTCGCATGTCGGGACCGCCGGCGTAGAGCTTCCCGGAGAGATCCCGATCGGACGGGTGATTCTCTTCGAGGTTGGTGTCGAGAAGATAGACCGGCACCCGGCCGACCATCATGCGCCAGGCACCGACGTGCACCGGACGGTCGAAGGTGCGGACGATGGTGAGCCAGGAATTCCCGCCCGGTCCCAGGGCCCGCTCCATGGGAGCATGGGCCGGATCGAAACGCTCCTCGCTGTCTTCCTGCCAGCCGTCGAGTCGGAGCCGCTGGTCGAAATATCCCTTGGTATAGAAGAGCCCGACTCCGACGAGGGGCACCCCAAGGTCCGAGGCCGCTTTGCAGTGGTCTCCGGCCAGGATGCCGAGGCCGCCGGAGTAGATCGGCACCGAGTTGTGGAGCCCGAACTCGGCGCAGAAGTAGGCGATTGAAGGAGGGGAAGGATCTGGGTAGGTGGTGGTGAACCACGTCCCCGCGTTGGAGCGCTCCCGCTCATATACGGCCCTGACCGCGTCGTAGAGATGCAGAAACTCCGGTTCGGCGGCGCAGGCGGCCAGCCTGGTGGGGTCCACCCGGCGGAGGAGGTCAATCGGATTGTGCCGGGTGAGATGCCAGAGCGGCTCGTCGATCCGCCGGAACAGGGTACGGGCCTCCCGGCTCCAGCTCCAGGAGAGGTTGGTCGCAACCGCCGCCAGTCCCTCGATACGCTCCGGGAGGGAGGGAATCTTGTTGAGGTCTCGGCTCATGAAGAGAGTGCTGAGTGCTGAGTGCTGAGTGCCGAATGAGGCCAAGCCACCGTCACGCGATCGCTCCGGATAGCGGGTGGTACCACGTAAGGGTATTGCGGGCAGCAGGGGGAGGCCGAAAGGTACCCAGATGCGGGACGATCAGCAGGTAAGCATGGCCCCCTTTCGTGCCGCCGCCGACCCACTCAGTCCTCAGTCCTCAGCACTCTCTAGTGCACCAGCTTCTTATACCGGATCCGATGCGGCTGATCCACGGCGGCGCCCTTCCGTTTCTTGTAGTCGGCCGCGTACTCCTGGTAGTTCCCTTCGTACCAGACGGCCTCGCTATCTCCTTCGAAGGCCAGGATGTGGGTGGCGATCCGATCGAGGAACCAACGGTCATGGCTGATCACGACGGCGCAACCGGCGAAGTTCACCAGGGCCTCTTCCAGCGCGCGCAGCGTATCGACATCGAGGTCGTTGGAGGGCTCGTCGAGCAGGAGCAGGTTGCCGCCGGTCTTGAGAAGTTTGGCCAGGTGGAGGCGGTTGCGCTCGCCGCCCGAGAGCGTGCCCACCTTCTTCTGCTGGTCGGAGCCGCGAAAATTGAATCCCGCACAGTAGGCCCGGGCGTTCACTTTGCGGTTGCCGAATTGCAGCTCGTCCTGGCCGCCGGAGATCTCCTGGTACACCGTCTTTTGGGGATCCAGGGTGTCACGGCTCTGGTCGACGTAGGCGATTTTCACCGTCTGGCCGACGACCAGCTCTCCGCCGTCGGGCCGCTCCTGGCCTGTAATCATCCGGAAGAGAGTGGTCTTGCCGGCCCCGTTAGGGCCGATGACCCCCACGAGGCCTCCACGCGGCAGTGAGAAGCTCAGGTTCTCCATGAGCAACCGGTCGCCGAATCCCTTCGAGACGTTCTTCGCG
>JBGPJS010000114.1:0-9822 GCA_041485505.1 Gemmatimonadota bacterium
CGCCTGCTCCCGCAACGGCTGGTTGGTCGGTGCGATGAGCAGCATTTGCACCAGCGCATCAACCGTCCTGTTGGTGTCGCCGCGCGCCTCATATTGCTGGGCCAGATCGGTCCAAGCCTTGAGGCTCAGCTGGTCCCCGGCGGTTGCCTCCTGCAGGTGCTTCGTGGCCTCTTCACTATCCGCCCTGGTCT
This sequence comes from Gemmatimonadota bacterium, assembly GCA_041485505.1. GTDB lineage: Bacteria > Gemmatimonadota > Gemmatimonadetes > Gemmatimonadales > GWC2-71-9 > JBDUEA01. The sequence continues at coordinate 192 of JBGPJS010000114.1, forward strand.
TCTTGTCGAAGGCGATCTCAGCAAGGCAGTAGTGAGCCAGACCGTTGGTCGGCATGACAGCCAGCGCCTTCTTCGCGGACACGATGGCCTTTTCACGCGCGCTGCCAATCTGGTCGATGCACGCTTTGGCGTCGGCGCTACTCTTGATGGCGGCTTGCAGGCCATCCGCCAAGGCGTCGCCGAAAAGCTGGAGCGCCTGGCCCGCGGACTGGACCAGCAGCAGCGTGTTGCCGGCATCATCATTCAAGCCGGCCAGACGGGCCGTGACCGAATACCGCCCGTCGGCGGTCTTGACGATTTGCGAACTGAGCAGGGTCCGGGCCTGCATGGAGGTGGCAAAATTCCGCTGCACCGGCAGCGGGAGAATCGCGTCATTGGGGTAACCGAACTGGGTGAGGGCCTCGTTCATCTGCTGGCGCGGAATAACCAGGAATGTGTTGTTGGCCACCTTCTCCAGGCGGAGCCGGAGGGCGGCGCCCACCTGCACGCTGGCGCTGGAGTCTAGTGATGAGTACGTGTGCGGGTTGGCCACCAGGAGGCGCGGCAGGCTCGCCTGCACCGCCTGGGGGTTGGGCTTTCGAGTCGGGATTTGTGCCGAGAGAGAGCCGAGCACCATTCCACTGAACAGCGCCGGAGTCATGAGACGAAACAAACGCATTCCAGATGCCTCCGAAGCAGTTCAGCCCTGGTCGGGCCGAGCGACCCCCCGCGGATCGCGGCGGTCAATGGGCGAAGAGGGATTCGAACCCCCGACTTCCTGCGTGTAAGGCAGGCGCTCTGAACCAGCTGAGCTATTCGCCCGATCCCGTGGTGCGCGGCTACCAGCTTCCGGGGGCGCGCGTCCTAGAGGGCGATCCCCAGCGGGATCAGTACACAGTAGCCGATGACCAGGAGCACGGCCGCTCCAGTGGTCCCACCGGCGTTGAGCCATAGGTAGCCGATCGTCAGGGTGACGACGGCGGACCCGAGAAGTAGGACATTACGCCGGCCCAGCCGGAGCTGGCGGCCGGCGGCGTGCGGGGGGGAAGCGGCCATGGGACAGGAGCTTAGCGAAAATTGTCCGTGGGGTCAACCGGAGGGGGCTCCGAAACCTCCTCCACCGGTAACGCGGCGTCCGGAACCGTCCACCCCACATCAAGCGCGGCGCGTCGGGGAATATCCCGCCGCCGTCGATACCAGAGCAGGCCCCCCAACGAGAACGCGACGACCGACCAGAACCCGCCGGCGAGGAGCCAGGTAACCACATTGTAGCGCCGCCGTATCGCCTGGCGCCACTCGGATTCGAAGCGTGGAACCGAGAGCCCCGTGGTGGCGAGAACGCTGGTCTCGAAGCTTTCCCCCCCGGCAAGATGCGCGATCAATGCATCCAGGTTCCGCGCCGGGTTGCGTCGGGCCAGCTCCAGCACGGCCGAGGCGGCCAGGCCGTAGGCCAGATCCGCCGCATTGGCCGACCCGCGCAACATCCCATCGAGCTCGCGGAAATCTGGGACCTGACCCGCGGCCACCGCGAGGTTGAGCCGCAGGGTCTCGAGCCGGTCCCACTCCCCGCTGGCCCACGAGGCGTAGCCTTCATCGAACCAGAGCGGGACCCGGACCCGCACTGCATCATGCAGGGCCAAGTGAGCCAGCTCGTGGCGCAAGGTGTGATCGGGTGCGGGGAGATCGCTCCGGAGAATGATGGTTCGGATGCCGGGAAGGGCCAGACCCGCCCCCCAGGAAGGGGCGCGTCCGCTGGAGACCGCCTCCATCTGGGACGGATCCGCCACGACGATGAGCCGCATCGGACCCGGCGGCCGTCGGCCAACCCCCGGCCAGTCCTGCGCACGATCGGCCATTTCGGCCAGTCGCATCGCCAGGGACAACTGAGACGGGGCCGCGATCACCGAAACTTGCCCGACCTGGATCTGAACAGGAGTGGGAACCTGGAGGAGGGAAAAAAGGAGGGCGAGCATCGGAGGGATTGGCACCGAGGGCTGGGTGCTGGGTGCTGGGTGCCGGGTCGGCGGGTCTCGAGCACTCAGCACCCAGCCCTCAGCACCCTATGCCTGCAGAGTCCGGGGCGGCTCGCCGCCCGCCGCGACCAGATCGAGCATCTCCTTGCAGCGCTTTCCCCAGGGGCTGAACTTGTTGGCCTTCCAGCCCTCCAACCATGTCGCCTTGGCCGCGTCTTGTTCCCCACCGAACCACTGCGCCCGAGCCAGCTCGAAGTACGCCTCGATCAGATTGGGACCCAGTTGAACGGTCTTCTGGAAGAAGGTCTGGGCATCCTCGTACATCTCGCGCTCGAGGTATACCAGGCCCAGATAATAGTGCGCGTAGAGCGTCGCCTTGCGATCGTTGTCGAGGCGGATGGCCTTGGAAAGATGCTCGATGGCTTCGCCGAAAATACGCTTCTTGAGACAGATGTAGCCCACGTTGATCCGGGCCAGTGAATTGGCCGGCTCCTTCATGAGCACCTTCGAGAAGGTGGTGAGAGCGTCGTCGTAGTCTTCGTGGAGCATTTGGGCCCAGCCGAGGAGCGATTGGGCCTGAACATCGGCCGGAGAGAGGGCCAGCGCCTTGGTGAGCGATTGAATCGCCCCGACGTAATCGCCCAGGGAGATCAGGCTCCACCCCTTCTCGATGTAGGTCGAAGCCCCGAGATGGTCAGCATGCAGGACCGGGCGGGCGCCGGTGAACTGAGGGGCCTGGGCGGTATCGGCTGAGCTGGTCACCTGCTTGTACTTATCTACCAGCCCCCGGATGTCCTCCTTGAGCTGGGCCAGGTCGGTCAGCGCCGCATCCACCTGCTTGAAGTAGGCGATGATCTCGCGCTTGAGCCCCTCCCGCTCAGCGTGGGAGGAAACCTTGTCGATCCGGCCTTCGAGCTCCTGGAACTGGCCCCTCAGCTGGGCGATGAGTGTCTCGGCAGTCAGTGCGTCCATCAGGCCCCCACTCGGGCCATGGCCACCCGTTCCTTGGAGTTGAAAAGGCGGGCCGCGTTCAGCACCACGATGGTTCGGTTGGGCCGCGCGATGATGCCCGAGATGTAATTCGCCGCCAACCCGCGCACCATCGGCGGGGGCGGTGTGATCGTGGTCGTGTCCACCCGCAACACCTCCATCACCTGGTCCACCAGTACGGCGACCCGCTGGGATTCGAGTTCCAACACCATGAGCCGGGTCTCGTCCCTGATGCCCGCCTCGAGGGAGAGCCGCTTGCGGAGGTCGATCACCGGCACCACCCCACCACGGTACTGCACGACTCCCTCCAGAAAATCCGGGGACTTGGGAAGGGCGGCCGGCTTCTGGTAACGCAGGATCCGCTCCACCTGAAAAATATTGAGCGCGAATTCCTGCGGCCCGACTCGGAACACCACGAACTGGAGTTCGTCTTCTGCGGTCATGATCTGGTCCCGGTTTCGGTCAGCCGCTCCCGGAGCGCGCCGAGATTGAGAATGGGCACCAGCCCGTCGCCGCGTCGGACCATGGCGAGGGCCCACGGAAGCGCCTCGCCCTCTGGCACCGGAAGAAAGGTCGCTCGGGTCACGAAATCCGCCTCATCCACCTCGAGGCAGACTCTGAGATGGCCGATCTCCGCCAGAACTCCGGTCGGGGAGCGCCGCTCGGGACAGGGCATGGCATCAAGGAACGCGGCCAGGTGAAGCAGCGGGACCAGGTGTCCGCGCGCGCTGGTGACGCCCCGGAGGGCCGGCGCCCGGCTCGGCACCGGAAAGACGTCGCCCAGGTCGGTCACTTCGACGACGTCCTCAAGCCGCAAGCCGACCTGCCGGCCCCCGGCGCGGACGAGCAGAAAGTCCCGAATGTCTCCGCTCATACCGGACGCATCCCGCCTAAGAGCTCCATGGCCCGTGGTGCGATCCGGCCGAGGGGCAGCACTTCGTCGGCACCGCCGCCCTGAGCCGCGGCTTGAGGCATCCCGAAGATGGTCGAACTCTCCTTGTCCTGGGCAATGCCCCGACCCCCGGCATCGTGGATGGCCCGCAAGCCCATCGCGCCGTCTCGGCCGAGGCCGGTGAGCACCACGCCGACGGCGGCGCGCCCGTACACGTGAGCGACGGTGTGAAACAGCGGGTCTGCCGCCGGGCGCACCCCCCAGACCGGAGCCTCCTGGTCGAGCGCGATCCGGAGCCCGTCCTCCTGCTGGACAATACGCATATGATAATCGCCCGGTGCAACGTAGGCGGTGTCCGCCAGCACCGGCGAGCCCTGTTCCGCCTCCACGACCGCGATCTGGCTCTGGGCCGCGAGCCGTTCGGCCAGGCTCCGGGTGAACCGCGGGGGCATGTGCTGGACGATGAGTACGCAGGCGTTCTGGCCGGCGCCGAGGGCCGGCACCAACTCCGCGAGCGCCCGGGGTCCGCCGGTGGATGCCGCGATGGCGAGACAGCGCCGCGCTTCCTTCAGACGGGGACCGGCGCTCCGCGGCTCGCTCCTGCGACGGGGCCGGGCCAGCATCGGGACCCTCCCGATATCCGCCGCCCGCGCGGCGCGGAGCGCCTCCAGCAACCGGGGACCGACCCGCAGCGCGCTTCCCCGCCCCGACTCTTCTTCTTTCTCTACCAACTCCACCGCGCCCAGCTCCAGCGCCCGAATGGTCGCGGCGGAGCCTGGGCCGGCATACGCGCTCACCACGACGATGGGGCGCGGCGACTCCGACATGATATACCCGATGGCACCGAGGCCATCCAGTTCCGGCATCTGCAGGTCCATGGTGACCAGGTCGGGCTTCAGCTCATGCACTTTCCGGAGTGCATCCATTCCGTTCTGCGCGGTGGCCACCACCCGGAACTCGCCGGAGCCACCGATGATCTCCGTGAGCAATCGGCGCTGGAAGGCGCTGTCGTCCACCACCAGCACCGTGGGCAGCTCAGAGGAGCTGATCACCGTGCGTCACCGAGCGGATCTCGATTGTTCCATTGCCGACCCGGAACCACACCGAGCGACCGAAGTCTCCCCCGACGGCCTCGCCGACCACCGGGATGCCCTGGTCGCTCAACACCTCGCGCGAGGCCACGACGTTGCGTTCGCCCATCTGGATGGAGCCAGGGGGCGCCAGCTGGGAAAACATACTGGCCCCGCCCACCAGACGAGCCGTGAGCCGACGGGGGTCGGCGCCGAGCAGGACCATCTCGGCGAGCAGTGCCGGCACCGCGGACTGCGGGAACTTCGCGGCGTTGTCCGTTTGCCGGCTGAGGGAGCGTGAGGGAAGCAGGATGTGGGCGAGGCCCCCGACCTTGACCGCCCCATCCCAGAGGACAATTGCGACGCAACTCCCAAGCCCCAGCGTCACCAGGACGTCCTCGGCACTCCCGGCCTTCAGGTCGGCCACCCGGACCACCAATTCCTGCGGCATCAGGAGTGCCGTCGGTAGATGCGCTCGCGGGGCTCGATCAGGTCGAGACCACCACGGGCCGCCCCAAAGATCGTCTCGACCTTGCCCAGCACCAGGAAGGCACAAGGGCGAAGGGCGGTACGAAAGGTCTCCATGAGGCGCTCCTGGGTGGGCCGGTCGAAGTAGATGATCGCGTTCCGACAGACGATCAGATCGTAGGGCGGATTGGGCGGCGGGTCGATGAGCATATCGTGCCGCAGCACCTGGAGCCTGCGGCGCAGTCGCTGGTCGACCCGCAGGGCTCCGCCGGCCTCGGCCCCGCAGTAGCGGGCGATTTCCTCGGCCAGGGCTTCGCTGAACGCGGCCGCGGGATAGACCCCTTCCCGGGCCCGCTCGAGCGACTGTCGATCGATGTCGGTGGCATCGATGGTGACCCGCTCCAGCCATTCCGGGTGTCCCTGGCGTTCGCTGATGTCCGCGAACAGCATCGCGAGGGTGTGGGGCTCCTCCCCCGACGAGCAGCCCGCGCTCCAGATCCGAATCGGTCCAGCCCTGCCGTACAGTTCGGGGACCACCAGCGCCGCCACCCGGTCCCAGGTCTCCCGGTTGCGGAAAAACTTGGTGACGTTGATGGTGAGCACGTCGGTCAGCCGCTGCAACTCCCCCGGCGTCTGTTCCACCACGGCGAGATAGTCGGCGTAGGTATGAACCCCGCAGGCCCGCATCCGCACGGCGATCCGCCGCTTGAGGCACTTGTCCTTGTACGCTCCCAGTGCCAGTCCCGCCGATTCCGAAATCCGCCGTGTCAGGGTTGCAAACCCGGCCTCGTCCGGCCCGGTCATACCGCAGCGTCCAGGGTATCGAGGTTGGCCCGGGCCAGCTGATGGGCGGGGTTCAGCTCCACGACGCGTTGCCAGCAGGCCCGCGCCCGCTCCCGGTCTCTTCGCTTGTAGGCGATGTTGCCGAGCTTGAAGTACAGGTCGTCGCCCAGATCGGGGGCCAGCTTGGCCGCGCGCTCATAGGCCTCGAAGGCCTCGTCGTAGCGGCCCGCGCGGTACAGGAGGTCGGCGAGGTTCTTGGAGACCTGGGGCAGGGTGGGCTCGTCCCCCAGGGCCGCGCGGAGCAAGGTCTCGGCGCCGGCCAGGTCGCCGGTGAGTTCGAGGAGCACGGCGAGGTTGTTTCGGAGGGTGGCGTTGGCCGGGTATGCGGTCACCCCGTCCCGCCCGATCTTGAGGGACCGGTCGAGTTCGCCGTTACAGGCCGCCGCCAGGGCCGCGGACCAGTACCAAGTCGGTGGGGCGGGGCGTTCGCCCAGCAACTCTTTCGCCCGTTCCAACCGGCCCCAGGCCACGGCGGGGTCGTTGCGCTTGAGCGCGGCGATCCCCCACCCCAGCATGATTCGGGGATCGTCGCGACCCCGGCTCACTGCCTCGCCGTACGCGGTCTCCGCTTCCTGAAGCCGTCCCAGCTGCTCCAGGGCAAACGCCAGATTGTGGAGCACGGCCGGACGGTTGCCTCCCTTCTCGACCGCCTGCCGGAGTACTTCCACCGCCTCGAGCCACCGGGCCTGTTTGAGCCCGATCAATCCGAGATAGAACGCTGAGCTGGCCTCGGCGGGCCGAAGTTCCGCCACCCGCCTGAATTCCCGCTGCGCCTCGTCCAGCATGCCCGTCTTATAGAACGCGATGCCGAGATTGCGGTGCTCCTCAACTCGGACATCGTTGACGCGCGGGGCCGCGGGGGCCGCTGAGGTCCCCACCCGCCGCGCAAAGCCGGCGGTGATGAGCCCGTAGAGCGCTTTGCCGACCTCGAACTCCACCATCCCGGAATCATCCACCACCTGCTGCACGTCACGCATACCGTCGAGCAACGGAATGATCCGCTCCTGGGTCGGGGAGAGCGTGACATCCGTCCCGGCCAGGTGTTCGCGGTCCGCCGCGAAGATCAGGTCGAAACTGGGAATCTTCTTTTCGATGAGGCTCCACTCGTCCACCCGGCGGGCCCCTTCGAGAAGCAGCGATTCGGGGTTGATGTGGACGAGGAAGTCCTGCTGCTCGGGCCGGACCCCGGCCTCGAAGTTGAAAGTGCCCTGGGTCCAGGTGAAGAGGGAATAGACCGCTTCCTCGATCTGGAGCCGCATGTACTCCTCGAGGTCCTGCCGCTCGATGGCTCCCATCTCGATCAGGATATCGCCGAGCTTGCGGTCGCGCCGTTCCTCCTGAATCTGAATGGCGTGCTCGAGCTGTTCCCGGCTGATCCGATTGTTCTTGGCGAGGATGTCGCCCAGGCGGTCCCGCCGGTTGACGATAGAGGCGTAGGAGATCCGCCCCAGATCGAAATAGATGTATCCGAAGTTGTGCCGATCGGCGACGGCCAGGCAGCCGGTCTTCTTGCCCAGGGCAAGTAGCTGCAGCACGTCTGGAAGGCTGGCCTCCTTGAGACTGCCCTTGATGGCCATCAGCGGAGGTCCTCGATCAGGCGATCAGCGGCATCGGGCCAGTCCCAAACGGTCTTCTCCCGGCTTCGTACGCCGGCGAGGGGCGCCACCACACCACTGGTCCGTCCGGAAGAGGAGCGACGCACCGGAGCGGCCGGGGCACCTTCGAGGAGTCGCCGCGCCAGCGCGGCCGAGGGACGCTCCTCCTCGGTCTCGGCCGCGTTTAACACTCGCTGCACCAGGCCCTGCAGGGTGCGGACCGACTCCACCGCCCGCCCGGCCAGATAGGATGCGAGCTCGGGATCGTCGGCTTCAGTCTTGCCAGCCAGCAGGCGCCCGACGATGGTGGCCCGCACTTCCCGCTCGGGCGCCGGGAGTTCCACCACCAGTCCCCCTTCGAGCCGGGTCATGAGACGGGGCTCGACCCCCTGCACTTCGGCCAGCGGGACGCCACAGGTGAACACCATCTGACGCCGGCCCTCCAGCAGCAGGTTGAAGAGCCAGAAGAGCTCCTCCTGGGAGCGGTCCTTTCCGGCGATGAGATGGACGTCATCGAGGAGGAGGGCGGAAATCTGGCGGTAGCGGGCCCGCCACCAGTTGACCCGGTCCTTCTCGATGGCCTTGATGAGATCGTCGATGAAGTCCTGAGTGCTGAGGCAGGCCACCACGGCGCCGGGACGGGTCGCGAGTTCGTTGCCGATGCCGTGGAGCAGATGGGTCTTGCCAACGCCGCTGGTGCCGACGATGACCAGCGGATTGTACTCCTTGCCAGGCTCAGCGACCACCGACTGCGCGGCGCGCACCGCCATCCGGTTCCCCTGGCCCTCGACGAACTCGGCCAACCTCCAGACTGGTGCGGGGCCCGGTGGCGGGTGCGCGCCTTGTCGGGCCTTGTCGACCTGTTCCCGCGCGGTCTCGACGTTATCGGGATCCTTGAAGATCGCCGATCCCGCCAGCGTCGGGTCCAGCTCGGAAACTTCCGCCTGCAGTAGTCTGAGCCGATCGATGTCTTTCACGTACTCGAGGAGGATCGCCTCCGGATCTCCCGGAGCCTCCTGTTCCAGCAGCGCACTGAGTCGCTGGGTGCGGTACCCCTCCCCCTCCCAGCGCAGGATTGCCTCAGCCACCCGAGACCGCCAGGCCTCGACCTGCTGCGCCACCGTGGAGGCAATCTCCGAAAGAAAAGTCCCGAATTCGTCTGGTTCCTGCGTCCTGGCCGCTTCCTTCGGCGGTGAGCCGCTCGGCACCCGACTGGCGGCCGCGACGATCTTTCCAAGCACGATGCGGGCCTGGGCCGCATCGAGCGGGGTATCACTCACCGCCTGGTAGGCGATGAGCCGGTTGAACGCGCCGATCAGTTCGCGCACGCTGGTGATGCTGAGTCCGGCCACGGCCTCCATCACGTCCGGTGAGAATTCCGCGCCGCGCTCCTCGGCCTGGCGGCGCAGAATCGCAACCCGGGTCTCGAAGTCGGGGGCGGAGACGTCGATCACCAGTCCACCGGCGAACCGCTGGATCAGGCGCTCGTCGAGCACTTCGATCTCATTGGGGGGCCGGTCGCTGGAGAGCACGATCTGGCGTCCGGAGGAGAGCATGGTGTTGGTGAGCCGCAGCAGCTCCGCCTGCATCTCCCGGCGATGGGTCAGAAATTGCACGTCATCCACCAGCAGCACGTCCACTTCGGCGTACCGCTTGCGGTAGGCCTCCCCCTGCCCCGCGGCGATGGCCGTATTGAAGGCCTCGACAAATTCGTCGAGAGTGAGGTATTCCACCCTGAGCTGGGGGTTGATGATCGAGGCGGCCTGCCCGAGCGCCATCAGCAAGTGGGTCTTGCCCAGCCCGGACCCGGCGTAGATGAAC